>CAZAZI010000064.1:0-7353 GCA_964489575.1 uncultured Oscillospiraceae bacterium
ATCGAACACCGCTACCATAGGGGTGTCGGGCATGATGGTTTTGCAGGCGCGGATGCCCATGAGGTTGGCAGGGTTATGCAGCGGCCCCAGCGGGATGCATTCCTCGATGGCGCTGATGCATGCGTCGTCGATGAGGCAGGAGCTGGTGAACTTCATGCCGCCGTGCAGAATGCGGTGGCCCACGGCGTCGATCTCGGCCATGCTGCCGACTACGCCCATCTCCTTATCCACCAGCGCATCCAGAACCATCTGAATGGCCTCGGTATGATCCTTCATATCCTTTTCAACTTCGTGAGCGGCCTTGCCCGTGGGCTTGTAGGTCAGCTTGGAACCGCCGATGCCGATGCGCTCGCAGATACCCTTGGCGATGATATCGTTGCTTTCTGTGTCGATCAGCTGGTATTTGAGGGAAGAACTGCCCGCGTTGATGACCAATACTTTCATGAAAAAATTATCCTCCTATGTATTTCGCCTTATGCAAATGTTTGTTTAGAGGTTTTGCGCCTGCACGGCCGTTACCGCAACCAAGGATACGATATCCTCCACGCTGCAGCCGCGCGAAAGGTCGTTGATGGGCTTGGCAAACCCTTGGCAAACGGGGCCCACGGCCTCGGCGCCGGCCAGGCGCTGCACCAGCTTGTAGCCGATGTTGCCGGCTTGCAGATCAGGGAAAACCAGCACGTTCGCGTGCCCTGCCACCGGGCTGCCCGGGGATTTGAGCTGGCCGACCTTTTCGACCAGGGCCGCATCCGCCTGCAATTCGCCATCCACATTCAGCTGCGGGGCCAGCTCTTTGACCAGGCGCGTGGCCTCGGCGACCTTATCCACATACTCGTGCTTGGCGCTGCCCTTGGTGGAGAAGGAGAGCATGGCCACCTTGGGGTCGAGCCCGCACAGAGCCTGGCCGGTTTTCGCGGAAGCGATGGCGATATCCGCCAGCTGCTGGGCCGTGGGTTCGATGTTTACGGCGCAATCCGCAAAGATGAGGATGCCGTCTTCGCCATAGCGCTTATCCGGCACTTCCATAATGAAGCAGCTGGAAACGGTGGAGACAGCGGGCGCGGTCTTGATGATCTGCAAACCGGGCCGAAGGGTATTGCCCGTGGTGTTGATCGCGCCGGAAACGAAACCATCGGCCTTATTATCGTAAACCATCATGGCCGCGAAAAAGAGCGGGTCCAGCATCGTCTTTTGCGCTTGCTCCAAGGTGACGCCCTTTTTGGCGCGCATTTGGGCAAAAGCCTCGCAATAGCGCGGATAGTCGGGGGAGGCGGCGGGATCGACGATGGCGACGCCCGCAAGGCTCACGCCGAATTTGGCGGCTACGGCCTGGATCTCGTTGGGGCCACCCACCAAGGTCACCTTGGCTAGGCCCTCCTGCGTGATCTTCGCCGCGGCCTGCACGGTGCGCTCCTCGCTGCCTTCGGGCAGGACGATATGCTTCACATTCGCCTTGGCCTTTTCGCGGATGCTCTCGATGACGGACATTGGTAACTCCTTTCGTTTGCGCCGGAACTGAATTGCTCAAAAAAAGTATGTTATGCGCTCCGGGGAGCGCCAACACAACTATAATATTATAGCACAGCTGATTTGCCTTTTCATCCTTTTCCGCGCTTTTCGGTGGATAATTTTTGCTCAATCCCTTGCCGTATGGTATACTCGTGGAAAAATAGAGCGGAGGTCTCCCTGCATGCGCGTCGTGGGCGTTATCGCCGAATACAATCCCTTCCACAGCGGCCACGCTTACC
Source organism: uncultured Oscillospiraceae bacterium (assembly GCA_964489575.1). GTDB lineage: Bacteria > Bacillota > Clostridia > Christensenellales > CAG-138 > Pelethousia. The sequence continues at coordinate 1,749 of CAZAZI010000064.1, forward strand.
ACCTGGCCCGGGCCAAGGCCCTCGCGCGGGCGGACTATGCCCTGGCCATCATGAGCGGGGATTTCGTGCAGCGGGGGGAACCGGCCATGTTCCCCAAAAAGCTGCGCGCCAAATGGGCCCTGGAAAGCGGGGCCGACCTGGTGCTCTCCCTCCCCGCCCCCTATTCCCTCACCAGCGCGGCGGGCTTTGCCAGGGGGGCCGTGGGCCTGCTGCATAAGTGCGGCCTGGTGGATGCCCTCTGCTTTGGCAGCGAAAGCGGCGATGCAGGCCTGCTTGGCGCCGCCCTGGCCGCGGAGAAAGGGCCGGCGCGCGCCGTGGCCCTGCGCGAGGCTTTACAAGCAGGTCAAAGCTATCCCGCCGCCTGCGGCTCAGCCCTCTGCGCTGCTTCGCCCGCGCTGCCCGCCGGGCCCAACGATATTCTGGGGCTCGAATATATGCGCGCGCTCGAGGCGCTTGGTTCGCCTATGGAGCCCATCGCCTTAACCCGCCAAGGCGCGGGGCACGACGAGGGCGGCTTGGCCGCCGCGCACGCCAGCGCCACGGCCCTGCGAAACGGCATCCGCGCCGGGGATTGGGAATCCCTGGCCCCTTACCTGGCCCCAGCCGCCCTGGCGGACATCCAGAACCTGGCTCAACGCGGCGGCCTACGCGAATTCGCCGGCCTTTCCCAGGCCATCCTCTACGCTCTGCGCCGCCTCTCCAAGGAGGAGCTGGCAGCCCTGGGCGAGGTGCGCGAAGGCCTGGAAAATCCTCTCTACCGCGCCTGCCGCCAGGCCGCCACCGTGGATGAACTGCTGGCCTTGATCAAGACCCGGCGCTACCCCATGGCCCGGCTCAAGCGGGCCTGCCTCTGCGCCTTATTGGGCATCACCGGTGCGGGCCTTCAGGCTGCCGAACAAGGCGATTACCTGCGTGTTTTGGGCGTGCGTCGGGAAGCCTTGCCCCTTTTGAGCCATCTCAACCAATGTACCTCCGTGCCCGTGGTAAGCAAATTCGCGGACGCGGCCCGGCTCAGCCCGGCCCAGCGCCGCCTGTTCGCAGCGGATATGCGCGCGGCCGAAATCGCCTGCCTGGCCACGCAAACCCCGCAGGCCGCGCCCTTTGATTTTGGCGAGCCGCTACTGATCGTAGACTGAAACGCGCCGCATTCAGCATAAGGATATATAGAAATATCCCTATGTTTGGAGGCGGCCCATGCGTAAGCCTATTTTGATCTTTGCCCTCTGCGGCCTGTGCTGCCTGCTGCTGGCGCTCTATAGCGCCCAAGCCTTGGCTGCGGCCCGGGAGGGCTTTTATCTTTGGCGGGATCATGTATTCCCCGCCCTGCTGCCCTTTTTCGTTTGCGCCCATATCATGCAGCATTGCGGCGCGATCACGGGAAGGGGCCGGTGGGCCCTTTACGGCCTGAGCATGGTCTCCGGCGCGCCCGCCGGCGCGCGGCTCGCAGGATGGGCAGGCGGGGATGTGACGGATACCGCCGCCGCCCTAAACGCGATTAGCCCCATGTTTATCTGCGGCAGCTTCGCCTCAGGCATGCTGGGCCGCCCCGCCCTCGCCTGGCCCATCCTGCTGGCGCAGCTCCTGGCCGCCGGGGCCTTCCTGCTGCTAGCGAAGGACCAAGCGATAGAAGCCCCTACACCCACTGCCCTAGAGGAAACGCCCTCCTTTTTGCGCCTGCTGGGCGAGGCGTTGGGCTCCGGGGTGACGGCCCTCTTTACCGTTGGCGGCGCGATCATGGTTTTTATGGCCTTTCAGGCTGTGCTGGAGGAAATCGGCCTCTTCACCCTGCTCACGGCCCCGTTCGCAGCGCTGCTTTCAAAATTCGGCCAATCGCCCGAATTGCCCGCCATCCTGCTTTCAGGTATGTTGGAAATGGTGCAGGGCTGCCGGGCGCTGGCCGCAGCCAGTCTTAACCTTCGGCAAACGGCGGCTTTGGCTGCTTTCTTTTTCAGCTTTGGCGGGGTGTGCATATTGGCGCAGTCTTTAACGGTCGCCAGCTTGCGGGCCGGGCGCTATCTTTGGCGCAAGCTGCTGCAAGGGTGCCTTGCGGGCCTTTTTGCGTATCTGCTCACGCCGCTATTTTTGCCGGATGCACAAACGGTATTTTCCTCCCTCTCGCCGCAAGCGCTAAAAGATAACGCCCTTTCCGCTGCGCTGACGGCCGGCATCTCTTTGGTCGGGGTGAGCGCGGTGCTGCTCTTAGGCGCGGCCGCGGGCCGCAAAAGCGGCGCTTCCTAAAGGAAAGTCATTTGTTCCGCTCTCTCCTTATGATGATTGTTATTGAAAAAGCGGCGGCTCGGGGCCATAAAATCCGCACCGATTCCATGTTGCGCCTGCGCGGCCCGCACCCGGGCATAAGCCCGTTCCCGCACGGCCTTATCCAGCCGCCCGTGTTGATAAGCGGCCCAGATATCGCGGTAGAAGGCGGGGAAATCCCGGTCGATACAGGTGAAGAAGGTATCCCGCGTTTTTCCCTTGAGGTTGAGCATGCCGGGCAGGAGGTAATCCACCCCCGCCCCCTTGGCCGCGCCATGCAAAGCGTTGATGTTCTCCTCGCCATCCGTCAGGTAGGGGACGATGGGCATCATGTGCAGGCCCGTGGAGGCGGGCGATTTGGCAAAGGCGCTAAGCACGTCCAACCGGGCGGCAGAGGGCGCGGCATGCGGTTCCAGCTTTTGGCGCACCGCTTCATCCAGCGTCGTGATGGTGCAAGCCACATTCACATAAGTGAACGAGGCCAACCGCTCGATCAGCTCAAAATCCCGCAGAATCAGGGCGGATTTGGTGGAGATCACGCAAGGCGCTTTGTGTTTGATGAGCACCCGCCAAACCTCGGGCATCAGGCTATAGCGCGCCTCGCAGGGCTGGTAGCTATCCGTTACGCCGCCCAGGTTGATAGGCCGGCCATCCCATGCCTTCGAGGATAGCTCCCGATCCAAGCGTTCGGCGATGTTGGTTTTTACGTAGATATGGCCGAAATAATCCCCATCCTCCAGATACGCATGGGAATACTGGGCAAAGCAATACTGGCAGCGATGCGCGCAGCCCCGGTAGGGGTTGAGATCGCAGCCATAAGGCCCTCCCCGGCCCTGCGGCGTTTTGTGCAGCGCCGAGGCGCAGCGGGTCTCGATGCAGCTAGGCATGGCTGAGTGTCCTCCCAAAATAAAAATGGCGCGCGGAATAAAATCCACAGCGCCATGATTGTTTAAAGGGGAAGCAAAATCCGGCTATTCGTCGTCCTCGTCATCGAAATCGTCCTCGTCGAAGTTCTTCTTTTTCTTGAAGAGGCCGAAGAGGAAGCCGCCGCGAGCATCGTCGTCATCTTCGTAATCATCGTCGTCGTCAAAATCCTCCGCCGGCGGCTCTTCCTTGCGGCCGCGGGCGGGCTTGGCGGCCCGTTCTTGGGGAGCGGCCGGGGCCGCATAGGCCGGGGCGGGCGCCGGGGCCACGGGGGCGGGAGCCGCCAAAGGCGCGGCGACAGGCTCGGGCTGGGGAGCGGCTATGGGAGCCGGGGCCGGGGCGATTACGGGCTGGGGCGCGCGGGCGTCCAGATCGCGGCGGTTCACCTCCACCAGGCGCTTATACTCGCCCAGGAAGCGCTCGAGATCGGCCAGGATATCGTCCGCATAGATTTTGGCGTTCTCGTAGACCTCATTGGCGCTGTATTCCGCCTTCATGGCCAAAAGCTGGGCACGCTTTTGGGCCTCCTGGTATATTTCATCCTCCGCAATGAGCCGCTCGTATTCCACCTTGGCCTTATCCAGCACCTGGGCGGCCTTGCCCTGCGCCTCGGCAACGGCCGCGGCCGCGCGCTGCTCCGCCTCCTGTACGATATCCTGCGCGTGATCCTGGGCATTGGCCAGCATAGAGCGGGATTCGGCGATGACACTGTTGGCACGGCGGATATCATCGGGGATGGTGGTTTTGAGATCACCCAAAAGATCCATGATCTCCTCCACATCCACAATGCGCTTGGTAGCGTTGCCGCTGAGCTTGGGGCGCGGGCTATTTTCGACCAAGTCCTCGAATTGCTCGATGATGTCGTAAATTTTCAGGTTTTGCACGTTGCTCATCGGTTTGTCAACCTTTCTGCGATCATATTTTTTATTGGCTCGGGCACAAGCCCGCTTATATCGCCGCCATAGGAGCCGATCTCGCGCACGATGCCGGAGCTAAGGAAGCTGATCTCCGGCCGGGCCATCAGGCACACCGTTTCCAACGCGGGCACCAGGCGGCGGTTCGCGCAATCCAACCTGGCTTCATAGGCCAGATCCGCTGCGTCCCTTAGCCCACGCACCACGGCTAAGGCTCCTTTTTGCCGCACGTAATCGGCCAAAAGCCCTTTGTTGCGCTCTGCCGTGGCGTTCGCCAGCCCGCAGGCGCGGATGCTGGTTTCGATCATGGCGCAGCGCTCTTCATCGCTGAAGATGGGCTGCTTTTCGCCATTGGCCAGCACAGCCACATACACATGGTCGAACAGGCCGCAGGCCCGCTTGAGGATATCCAGATGGCCCAGCGTGAAGGGATCGAAGGAGCCGGGGTAAACGGCAATTCTCATAGGCGTTCCTCTCGAATGAAGGATAGGGCCACCTCGCCATAGCGGCGCTGGTCATAAGCCGTCAGCCCCTTTTGCAAGGCCGGAAGCCCGGCCGGGTCGTGTTCCGCAATCAGGATGGCCCCGGGGGCCAATATCCCGCTGCTATAAAGGGCCGCCAGGGCCTTTTCGTGCAGGCCGGAAGCATAGGGCGGATCGAGAAAGACGATATCCACCCGCTCGCCGCTTCGCGCCAGGGCGGAGACGGCGGCCTCAAAGGAGCAATGCAAGACCTTGGAGCGGCTTTCAAAGCCGAGCTTTTGGATGTTCGCCTCCACTACGCGCGCGGCGGCGCGGCTTGCATCACAGAAGAAGGCGAAGCTCGCGCCCCGGGAAAGGGCCTCCAGGCCCAGGTTGCCGGAGCCGGCGAACAGGTCGAGCACCCGCTTGGAGGCGATCTCAAATTGCAGGATGCCAAAGAGGGATTCCTTAACCCGATCGAGGGTCGGCCGGGTATCCAGGCCCTTGGGCGCGGCGATGGCGCAGCCCCGTTTGCTGCCGGCGATAATACGCACCCGCTCCTCCTTGCATGCCTTTTAATTTGAAGCTCATATCAAATTATAGTTTAACATCAATGAACGCGCCACACAAGCGCCAATGCCAGGAATTTACAAATACGCCTTATCTTATCCAGGCTTTGGCCCGGGCTTTAACAGGGCCTTCGATAGAGGCCAACTGGGGCCGCCACGGCGTGTAGGGGCACGTCCAGCGGGCCTATTGGCACATCGTCTATTAACTGCATATCCAGGCAAAGCCCGGCCAAAAAAGCGCTTGTCCGGGGCAGCAGCCGGTCATAATAGCCCGCGCCCTGGCCCAGCCGGTTGCAGGCCCGGTCAAAGGCCAGGCCGGGCAGGATAATGAAATCCAGCTCCTCTGGCCCCACCTCTTCGCACTTTTCCGGGATGGGCTCTAAAATGCCATACGTGCCCCGGTAAAATGCGTCCGGCTCTTTAGGTACGAGCAGCCGCAGGGCGTAATCCGCCCCGCATAGGGGAAAGGCCACGCGCTTGC
>CAZAZI010000065.1:0-7344 GCA_964489575.1 uncultured Oscillospiraceae bacterium
CGGAGAAGGCCAGCGGCTGGGGATTGGCGCCCAGGGCGCGCATGGTGGCCATGATGACGGGGTTCTCAGGGGTGCGGATCAGCATGCCCTTCATATCCGCGGGGGAGAGGACTTCGCCCTTGGAGGTGGTCACGCAGCGGAAGCCATTGCAGAAGTGGGCCAGCACGCGCATGTTCTGCTCGATCAGGGCCTCCTCCACGCCGGCGACGAGGTCGCTATCCATGAATTTCCACGCGGTTTCAAAATCCTTGAAGAGGAAAGGCAGGGCGGAGACGCCCATTTTCGCGTCGTAAGTAGCAAAGTTGCTCGCATCGGTGATGATGATATCCACCATGCCGGAATCCAGCGCCATGGCCTCGATAAGGGCCGCGTCGCCGCCCAACTGGCCGGAGGGGTAGATCTCCACGATGATGGAGCCGCCGCTCGCCTGCTCTACGATCTCTTTGAACCTTTTGGAGGCGAGGCCGCGGGGATCTTCTTCGTTGGTGCTGTAGCCGATTTTGAGGGTTACGGTGGAGCCGCTGGTGGATACCGGTTCTGCGGGAGCGGCCGGCTCGGCAGCGGGCGCCGCCGCCGCGGGCGCTTGGGTCGCCACAGGCGCCGTAGGCGCCGCGGGCTGGCTGCAGGCGCTAGCCAGCAGCATTACGGCCACCAGCGCGAACAGAATACGAGTAGACTTTTTCATGTAATCCTCCTCAATGTTTATTTATACCGTCTTGGGACGGCCAAAGCAATTCGGGTTAAGCCTGCTCTGCGGCTGCGCGCACAGCGGCCGCGCCAAAGCGGATGCTCGAATATACGGGCAGGCCCACGGCCTTGGAAACAGCTTCTTCCGCATAGGCCATGGAGCCTTGGGCGAAGAGCAGCGCGTCCACCTGCCCCTTCACGGAGAGGCCCGCCTCGATCAGCCGCTGCTTGAACTGCTCCTCGTCGAGGCCGAAGGCGCCATCCACCAGCGCTTCCACCGTAACGACCTCTTTGCCAAGGCGCGCCGCGCAATCCCGCACCAGGCGCACCGTAGGCTGCATGGTGGTGGGCAGCGTGGCTACCACGCCGATGCGATCCGCGCCTTTAACCGCCTGCAGCGCCATATCCTCGTCGATGCGCACGAAACGCACGCCCGCCATTTCGTAAAGGGGCTGTGCCAGTTTGGCCACATCCCCCACGGAAGAGCAAACGTTCAGCAGGATCGTTGCGCCGTCCCGCACGGCCTGCTCATAAAGATCCATCAGCCTACGGGCGCAGCCGGGGGTTACGTGGCCATGATCCCGGGCTTCCTGTAAAATGCTGGGGTCCTGGTAGCTTTGGATCTGCGCATCCATGCCCGCGAGCTGCCCCTTGAGGCTGCTGTTGAGCATTTCAATCAACTGGGGGGTCGTGCTTGTGTAGACGGCGGCAACCTTCATAACATTCTCCTTTGTGCTATTATTCATGATACATACAAATGGGTATAAAAAGAAGTTCTAGATGTTCCAAACAGAATAAAAATGGATTACAGTCAACGTATAACGTAGGATGTTAAGGGCAGTGTAGCATATTCCCTGATCCATGTCAACAATGTATATTTTTTGTGAAGAAAAGGGCCTGCTTCCGCCCATTCGAAATAAAAACCGCCCCGGGGCGGAACCCTAAGGCGGTTTATGCGGCGTATTTGATTATTCGAGCTCGAACGCGCCGGTGTAGAGCTGGTAGTATTTGCCCTGTTCCTCGATCAGGTGCTGATGGCTGCCGCGCTCGATGATGCGGCCATGCTCGAGCACCATAATCACGTCGGAATTCTGCACGGTGGAGAGGCGGTGGGCGATCACGAACACAGTGCGGCCCTTCATCAGCGCGTCCATGCCGCGTTGCACGATGGCCTCGGTGCGGGTATCGATGGAGGAGGTCGCCTCGTCGAGGATCATCACCGGCGGGTCGGCCACGGCCGCCCGGGCGATGGCGAGCAGCTGGCGCTGCCCCTGGGAGAGGTTGCTGCCGTTGCTTAAAAGCATGGTCTGATAGCCCTCGGGCAGGCGGGTGATGAAATCGTGCGCGCCCGCAAGCTGTGCGGCGGCGATGCAGGCTTCGTCCGTAGCCTGTAGGTTGCCATAGCGGATGTTATCGAGCACCGTGCCTGTAAAGAGGTTGGTATCCTGCAGCACCATGCCGATGGCGCGGCGCAAATCCGCCTTTTTGATCTTGTTGATGTTGATGCCGTCGTAGCGTATCTTGCCATCCGCAATGTCGTAAAAACGGTTGAGCAGATTGGTGATGGTGGTTTTCCCCGCGCCGGTCGCGCCCACGAAGGCCACCTTCTGGCCCGGCTCGGCAAAGAGGGTGATATCGTGCAGCACCGGCTTGCCCTCCTCGTAGGCAAAATCTACCTCCTGTAGACGCACATCGCCGCAGAGGCGGGTATAGCGCACGCCGCCTTCGCGAAGGGGCTGCTTCCAGGCCCAAAGGCCGGTATGCTCGGCGCACTCGACCAGCTCGCCGTTATCCTCCCTGGCGTTGACGAGGGTGACGAGGCCGTTATCCTCCTCGGGCGCTTCATCGAGCAATGCAAAGATGCGGTCCGCTCCGGCGAGGCCCATGATTACCGCGTTAAGCTGCTGGGACACCTGGTTGATGTTGCCGGAGAACTGGCGCGTTATGTTCAAAAAGGGCACCACGATGCTGATGCTAAAGCCCAGGCCCGAAAGGCTGAGGTTTTGCGCCTTGGTCAGCAGGAAGACGCCGCCGGCCATGGCCACCGTAACATAAATGAGGTTTCCGATGTTGCCCAGGATGGGGGGAAGAATATTGGCAAAGGTATGCGCCTGCTCCGAATCCTTGAACAATTGGTCGTTTACGGCGTCAAAGCCCGCCTTGCTCTCTTCCTCGTGGCAAAAGACCTTAACCACCTTCTGGCCGTTCATCATCTCCTGGATGTAGCCCTCGGTCTTGCCCAGGGCCTGCTGCTGGCGCATGAAATACTTGGCGGAATTGCCGCCGATCTTCCTTACCATCACCAGCATGAAGGAGACGCCGCAAAGCACCACCAAAGACATCCATACGCTGAAATAGAGCATGATGCTCAAAAGCGTGAGCACCGTAACGCCCGAAATCAATAGCTGAGGCAGGCTCTGGGAAATGAGCTGGCGCAGGGTGTCGATATCGTTGGTATAGTGGCTCATGATATCGCCATGGGGGCGCGTATCAAAGAAGCGGATGGGCAGGCTCTCCATTTTATAGAAAAGCTTTTCGCGCAATTTTTTAAGCGAGCCCTGGGTAATGACCGCCATCACCTGGTTGTAGGTGAGGGAGGAAACAAGGGCCAGCACATAGAAGCAGGCGAGGATGGCCACCAGCCGGAAGATTTGCGGCCCCACAGTTGCCCAATCGCCGCCTTGGTTCTGCTCGAGCACGGCAATGATGTTCTGCATGAAAACCGAGGGGATGGCCGAAACCGCGGCCGAAAACACGATGCAGATAAGCACCAGCGGCAGCGCAACCGGGTAAAAGGCAAACAGCATGGAAAGAAGCCGCTTAATGGTTCCTTTTTTATACATGGGCCTCATTGCTTTTCACCTGCCTTGTTCTGGGATTCATATACTTCGCGGTAGATGGCGTTATGCTGCAAAAGCTCCGCGTGAGAGCCTATGGCCGCGATGCCGCCCTTATCCATGAGGATGATGCGATCCGCATCCTGTACGGAGGCCACGCGCTGGGCGATGATGATCTTGGTGGTATCCGGGATGTAGGCCCGCAAAGCCTTGCGGATGTTGGCGTCCGTTTGCGTATCCACGGCGCTGGTGGAATCATCCAATATGAGGATTTTCGGTTTTTTGAGCAGCGCGCGGGCAATGCACAGGCGCTGCTTCTGCCCGCCGGATACATTGGCGCCGCCCTGCTCGATATGCGTATCGTAGCCGTCGGGGAATTGCGAGATGAAACCATCCGCCTGGGCCAGCTTGCAGGCCTCCCGCAGCTCGCTATCCGTGGCCCCTGGGTTGCCCCAGGCCAGGTTTTCCTTGATGGTGCCGGAGAAGAGCAGGTTATTTTGCAGCACCACGGATACCTGGTTGCGCAGCGCTTCGATATCGTAGGCGCGTACATCCAAGCCGCCTACCTTAATTATGCCCTCCGTGGCGTCGTAAAGGCGGGGAATCAGCTGCACAAGGGTGGATTTGGAGGAACCCGTGCCGCCCAGGATGCCGATGGTCTCGCCGGAGGCGATATGCAGGTCGATATTTTGCAAAGCCATGCGCTCCGCCTTTTCGCTGTAGCGGAAGCTCACGCCCTCAAAATCGATGGAGCCGTCCTTTACCTCGTAAACGGGGCGCTCCGGGTTGGTAAGGGTACTGCTTTCCGAGAGCACCTCCACGATGCGGCGCGCGGATTCATCCGCGATGGTGATCATCACGAAAACCATCGAGAGCATCATCAGGCTCATCAGCGTCTGGAAGCTATAGACCAGCAGCGAGGAAAGCTGGCCCACGTTGAAGTTGAGCCCTTGCGTGGTGATGATGGTGTAGGCGCCTAGGGTAAGGATAAACACCATATTTACGTAGAGGCAGAACTGCATGATGGGGCCGTTGAAGGCCAGGATTTTTTCCGCCTTGGTGAATTCCAGGCGCACATCCTCGGCGGCCTGGTTAAACTTTTGCTTTTCGTAGTCTTCCCGAACAAAGGATTTGACTACGCGGATGCCCTGGATATTCTCCTCGATGGAGCTGTTGAGGCCGTCATACTTGCGGAAGACCCGCTTAAAAATGGGGAAGGCCTTGCGGATCATGAAAAAGAGGCCGATGCCCAGCACCGGGAGCACCACCACGAAGATGAGCGCCAGCTTGCCCCCCATGATAAAGGCCATAATGATGGCGAAGGTAAGCATCAAGGGGCTGCGGATGGCCGTGCGGATGATCATCATATAGGCGTGCTGCACGTTGGTCACGTCCGTGGTCAGGCGGGTAACCAGGGATGACGAGGAGAATTTATCAATATTTTCAAAGGAGAAGGACTGGATGCTGTAAAACATGTCCTTCCGAAGGTTGCGCGCAAAGCCGCTGGAGGCCGTGGCGCAAGCCGTGCCGGCCAACCGGCCGAAGGTGAGCGAGAGGCTGGCCATCACCAGCAGCAGCAAGCCGTATTTTAAAATGACATCGATGCCGCAGCCCGCTTTGATCTGGTTTACGAGCTGGGCTGTAATAAAGGGAATAATGCACTCGATCACCACCTCCAGCGATACGTACGCCGGGGCCAGCAGAGAGGGCTTTTTATATTCCCGTATGCTTTTTATCAGAACCTTCCACATTCCGTTCCTTCCGCTCCTATCACGGCGGGCGCGAGCCCGCCAAACTTATCATATTTTGTGCGCTTAGCGCGGCTGCTCCGCGCTCTCGTCAAAGGGCGTTTCCGCCTTGAGCGAATCCAGGTGCGCCACCAGCTTTTCTAAAATTTCGCCCAGCCTGACTTTTTCCTCCGCGTTCAGGCAGGCGAACATCCGCCTGAGCGTGCGGCTGTAATGGGCTTTGGTCTGCAGGGCGCGGCGCTTGCCTTCTTCGGTGAGCGCCAGCTCGATCTGCCGCTTGTCGTCGCAGCTCTTTGTGCGCTCCACCAAGGCCGCCTCTTCCATTTTTTGCAGGATTTCGCTTAAAGCGCCGGAGCTAAGCTCCAGCTCATCCTGCATTTCCTTTTGCGTAAGGCAGCCCCGCCTTAAGAGCGTTGCCAGGATACGCCGCTGCCCGGCCTTGCCCCCGGTTTGGTAATAGAGAAAGTGCCCGCAGGCCCGCAAACGGGTAGCCAGCACATGCTCCTGATGCATGTCCCCCATGGTTCCACCTCGGATTTTACTTGGTACCAAGAAGTTTGGCACCAAGCGATATTTTACATCTAATGTTTCCATTTTGCAACAGAAAAAATTGGCCCTGCGCGTAGAACCGCCATCCGCGCAGGGCCGCCGTCCGCGTAGGGCCCCCTAGCAAGCGCTAGGAAGGCTGGGCCCTGCGCACGCCATCCGCTTAGGAGCGTTGGCGGCGTCATCCAGAACCTGACGGAACTGGGTTTCATAAAGCTCGGTGTAAACACCGCCCCGCGCAAGCAGCTGATGATGGTCGCCCTGCTCGACGATGGCGCCATCCTTGACCACGATGATGGCGTCCGCGGCCATGATGGTGGAGAGCCGGTGGGCAATCACCAGGCTGGTGCGTTGGGCCAGCAGCGGGCCGATGGCGGTTTGGATGAGGCTTTCGGAGATGGAATCCAGCGAGGAGGTGGCCTCGTCAAGAATCAGCAGGCGCGGATCTTTGAGGATGGCGCGGGCAATGGCCAGGCGCTGCTTTTCCCCGCCGGAAAGCTTCACGCCCCGGTTGCCCACGGGGGTATCGTAGCCCTGGGGCAGGGTTTGGACGAAGCTGTGGATATTGGCCTCGGTGCAGGCGCGGACAAGCTCCGCATCCGACGCACCGGGCTTGGCATAGAGCAGGTTCTCGCGGACGGTGCCGTTGAAGAGGTAGCTCTCCTGCGTAACCACGCCGATGTTTTGGCGCAGGTAGCCGAGATCCCAATCCCGTACATCTACGCTATCGAGTGTGATACTGCCCGCGTTGACGTCGTATAGCCGGGTGATGAGGTTGATGATGGTGGACTTGCCCGCCCCCGAGGGGCCGACGATCGCCAGCGTTTTGCCTGCCGGCACTTCAAAGGAGATATCCTTGAGGATGGGGGCATCGGGTCTGTAGGCAAAGCCCACGTGGTCAAAGCGCACCGTGCCCGCCACGTTTGCGGGCCGCAGGGCGCCCGGCTTATTTTGCACCTCCACGGGCATATCGAGGTATTCGAAGATGCGGCTGAAGAGGGCCATGCCGCGGATAAAATCCACCTGCACGCTCAAAAGGGAATTCACAGGCTTATACATGCGGGTGAGCAGGGCCACCATCACTGTAATATCGCCCACGCTCAGGTTATCCCAGCCTAAGCGCAGCATTAGGATGCCGCCCGCCAGGTAGATGAGCATGGGCCCCATGTTGGTAAAAACGCCCAGCGTCATGCGGAACCAGCGCCCGGCCATGCCCTCTTTAATATTGAGGCGGAACATATCCGTATTGGCAGCCGCATAGCGGGCGTACTCCCGCTCCTCTCCTGTAAAGAGCTTGACCAATTGCTGGCCGCTCACGTTTAGCGTTTCGTTGAGAATCTGGTTGATCTCGTCGTTCTTGGCCTGGGATTGGGCCGTAAAGGCCCAGCGCCGCTTGCCCACGTTTTTGGTGGGCAGGATGAACAGCGGCACGATGACGACCCCCACCGTGGCCAACAGCCAGTTCTTTTGATACATGGCGATCACCGAGGTAAGCAGAATGGCGAGGTTGGAGAGGGTGTTTGTAA
>CAZAZI010000066.1:0-7334 GCA_964489575.1 uncultured Oscillospiraceae bacterium
TGAAAAGGGCATCGTCTATGATAAACGGACGATGCTCTCTGTAAAATTGGGGGAGAGGGGCCTGCGCCAGAGCGAGGGTCTTTTTCAGCACACCCGCAATCTGGATGCCCTGCTGCCCGCAGCCCTGTCGACTTTGAACCGGCCAGCTATCCGGGGCGTGGGCGTGAGCAGCCGCCCCAGGCCCGAGCCGGATTCCTACATGCCCGTGTTTTTAGCCGGGCGCATGGCCGCCAGCGCCCTGTGCGCGGGGCTGGGCCTCACGCCCATGCACACCTCGCATCAGCAGGGCCACCTTAGAGCCGCGCTTTACGGCAATGAGTTTTTAATGCAAGAGCTGCCCATGCTGGGCATGCATATATCCGGCGGCACCACCGAGATCTTCATCATCGGCGAGGGGCTTTCCATCCGCTTGTTGGGCGGCACGAAGGATCTGCACGCCGGCCAGTTCGTAGACAGGATTGGCGTAGCCATGGGCCTGCATTTTCCCTGTGGCAAGCGCCTCGAAGAACTGGCGCAGCGGGCCGGGGAGACCAACATCAAGCTCCCGGCCAGCGTGAATGGCCTCCATTGCTCCTTCTCCGGGGTAGAAACCGCGGCCCGCGCCCTCATCGGCCGGGTCCAGGAAAGCGAACTGGCCCTGGCGGCTTATGAGAGCATGGCCCATACTTTTGCCAAGATGATTCTGCGCGCCGCGGCCGAGACCGGCCTTAGCCGGGTACTGTTGGCGGGAGGCGTCGCTTCGAGCGGCCTGCTTCGGCACATGCTTTTGGAGCGGCTGGCGGATAAAAACATACAGCTATTTTTTGGCTTGCCGGAGCTTAGCAGCGACAATGCCGTGGGCGCTGCCCTGCTGGCGATGGACAAGGGTGGGAAGGAAACAAACTGAATGGGCAATATAGGCAATATAATCGATACCATGGAGGTGGCGGCGCGCAGCCTGTGCGCTCGCATGGATTATGGAGCGCGATAATGGCTATACCCTTAGCGTAACCCAACTCAACGAATACGTGGCGGGCCTCCTCAAGCGGGATTTGCTTTTGCAAGGCCTACGGGTGCGGGGCGAGGTGAGCGGCTTCAAGAAGCACAGCTCGGGCCACCTTTATTTTTCCATTAAAGATGAAGGAGCGTTGGTGCGGTGCGTAATGTTCCGCCAAAACGCCCTCTCGTTATCCAACCTGCCCAGAGATGGCCAGAGCGTGGTGGCCCGGGGCAGCGTTTCCCTTTATGCCAAGGATGGGCAGTATCAGCTTTATGTTACCGCTCTGGAGCAGGAGGGGGAAGGGGAGCTGTATCGCCGCTTTTTGGAGCTTAAGGAAGCGCTGGCGGCCCAGGGCCTCTTCGATCAGGCGCATAAAAAGCCCTTGCCGCTCTTGCCGAAATGCGTAGGTATTGTTACCTCGCCCACAGGGGCGGTGATCCAGGATATCGCCCACATCGCCCGCCGCAGGTTCCCCCGGATGAACATGCTGCTTTACCCCGTGCGGGTGCAGGGTGAGGGCGCGGCGGAAGAGATCGCCCGGGCCATTCGCGAGATGGACAAGCTGGGGCTGGCCGATGTGTTGATCGTGGGCCGGGGCGGCGGCAGCTTAGAAGACCTGTGGGCCTTCAACGAGGCGGCGGTGGCCCGTGCCATTTATGATTGCAATATCCCCGTCGTCTGTGCCGTGGGCCATGAAACGGATTTTACCATTGCCGATTTTGCGGCGGATTTACGGGCGCCTACCCCCAGCGCGGCCGCGGAGCTGTGCGTGCCGGAGTATGAGCGGCTTTTTGATGAAATCGAAGGGGCTGGCGCGGCCCTGCGCAGCCTCTGTCATGGGCGGCTCGCTGCCCTGCGGCAAGAAGTCGAGGGTTTTCGGCGTGCAGCCGCTTTTACGCTGCCCAAGCACCGCATGGCGCTTTTGCGCCATGCGTTACACGGCGCGCGGCTCTCCATGCAAAGCAGCCTGCGAACGGAGCTTTTAGGCGCTTATGGGGCCTTGGAGCAGGCGGGCGCCAGGCTGGAGGAAATGAGCCCGGAGCGGGTGCTCAATCGCGGCTACGCCATGGTCAAGCTGCCGGGCGGCTATGCGGGCAACATCGGGGAGCTAAGCCCAAAAACGGAGGCGGAGCTTATCATGCGGGGCGGCAGCGCCCAAATCACGATCGAGAAAGTAAAGGCGGAGGGATAAGATGGCGGCGGCAAAGAAAAAGGAGCTTACCTTCGAGCAGGCAAAGGCTGAGCTGGAGGCTATCGTAGAAAAGCTAGGCGGCGGTAGCTTGCCGCTCGATGAGGTTGTTAAGCTGTATGAAGAGGGCTCGGCACTTTCCGCCTATTGCAAAAAGCTGCTGGATTCCTACGAAGAGCGGCTGATGCGGGTAGACGAACTGGATCAAGCGGAGGGGGCGCTATGAGTTGCCGCGCGGATGCGGGGCGCTACCGGGAGATGGTGGCCCAGGCGCTGGATGTTTATATGCGCGACCCGCGCATTCCGGCGCGGCTGCAAGAGGCCATGGCCTATAGCCTTTGCGGCGGCGGCAAGCTGCTTCGGCCCTGCCTGGCCCTGGCTGCCTGCGAAATGCTGGGCGGCGGGGCGGCGGATGCGCTTCCCATCGCCTGCGGATTAGAGATGATCCATACCTATTCCCTGATCCACGACGATCTTCCAGCCATGGACGACGACGATTACCGGCGTTCTAAACTCACCAATCACAAGGTGTTTGGCGAGGGAATGGCCATCCTGGCAGGCGACGGCCTGCTTTCCTACGCCTTTGAAATCATGCTGGCCGCTTTGGCCGCGCATAGGGGGGAGGTTGGGTACCTCTATGCCGTGCAAGCCGTGGCCGCGGGCGCGGGCGTGGGCGGCATGGTAGCCGGCCAGGTTGTAGACATAGAATCCGAGCGGGACGCAAAGGCGGATGCGGATAGGCTCGAATACATCCATACCCGCAAGACCGGGGCCATGATCAAAGCCTCCGTGCTGGCAGGGGCGCACATCGCGCACGCGGATGATGCGCAGCTAAGCGCCATCGGCGCGTTCGGTTCCCTCTATGGCCTTCTGTTTCAGATTACGGATGATATTCTGGATGTATCGGGCAGCTTTACCGGCATGGGCAAGACCCTGGGCAAGGATCAGGCCGCGCACAAGCTCACCTATGTAAGCCTCTACGGCCTGGAGGCGGCCCGGCGGATGGCGGCGGACACGGCCCGGCGGGCCAAGGAATCGCTGGCCATATTCGGCCAGGCGGCCGAATATTTTGCAGAGCTGACGGATAGCACCCTTCAGCGCGAGCATTGAAAAGGACAAGGGACGTATGTTGGAAACACCGTTGCTTGATATCATACATAGCGTAAAGGATTATAAGCGTATCCCCCGCGAACAGCTGGAAGAACTGGCGCGGGAGATACGCCTTTATCTGGTGGATACGGTATCCAAAACCGGCGGGCATCTGGCTTCCAACCTGGGCGCTGTGGAACTGACCATGGCTTTGCATAGGGTGTTCGATTCCCCGGCTGACAAGCTGGTGTTCGATGTGGGCCACCAATGCTATGTGCATAAGCTGCTCACGGGCCGGGGCGAGGCGCTGCGCTCCCTGCGGCAGGAGGGCGGCGCCTCCGGCTTCCCCAAGCGGGAGGAAAGCCCCCACGACGCCTTCGATACCGGCCACTCCAGCACCTCGATTTCCGCCGCGCTGGGCCTGCTAAGGGCTATGCGCCTAAAGGGGGATACGGCCCATCACGCGGTGGCCCTCATTGGCGACGGGGCGCTGACCGGCGGTATGGCCTTTGAGGCCATCAACGACGCGGGCCAGAGCGGCCTGCCCCTGATCGTTCTGCTCAATGACAACGGCATGTCCATCGCCCGCAACGTGGGGGCTATGACCAGGCATTTAAGCGATATCCGCGCCAGCAAGCGCTACAATGACATAAAGCGCGGCGCCGTGCACCTGGTGGAGCGCATCCCCCACATCGGCCGCCGGGTATACAGCCGCATCTCCGGCTTCAAGGCGCGCGTCAAATACTTCCTGTTGCCCAATGTATGGTTCGAAGAACTGGGCTTCACCTACCTGGGGCCCATCAATGGGCACGACCTAAGCGCCCTGATTCACGTGCTGGAAAACGCCAAGCAGCTAAACGGCCCCGTGCTGATCCATGCGGTGACGCAAAAGGGCAAGGGTTATGGCTTTGCCGAATCCAGCCCGGATAAATTCCACGGCGTGAGCGCGTTCGACCCCAGCACGGGCTACGCCAAGTGCGGTTCCGCCTGCACGAATTCCGATGTGCTGGGCATGGTTTTGTGCGATCTGGCGCAGGACGATCCCAAGATCGCGGCCATCACGGCCGCTATGACCGAGGGCACCGGGCTAAGGGATTTCTCGCTTCAATACCCGGCGCGCTTTTTTGACGTGGGCATAGCCGAGCAGCATGCCGTAACCATGGCCGCAGGCCTGGCCGCAGGCGGCATGCGGCCGGTGGTGGCCGTTTATTCCACCTTTTTGCAGCGCGCCTACGACCAGGTGCTGCACGATGTGGCTCTACAGGGGCTGCCCGTGGTTTTTGCGGTGGACCGGGCGGGCCTGGTTGGCGAGGATGGGGAAACGCACCAGGGCGTTTACGACCTGGCTTACCTGCAAAGCATCCCTGGCCTGGATATCTACGCCCCGGCTACCATGGCGGAACTGGCGGATACCCTCAAGCTGGCCATCGCTTCCGGGCGGCCCGCGGCCGTGCGCTACCCACGGGGCGCGCTGATGGACGCGCTCCCGGAGACGCCGGTGGAGCGCGGCAAATGGGCCGTTCTGCGGCCCATCCGGCCCCTCACGGTGGTGGCTGTGGGCCGCATGGTGCAAACCGCGCTGGAGGCCATAGAGTGCCTGGAGGTGGGCCTGGTAAACGCCCGTTGCATCCGCCCGCAGGATGAAACGGTGCTGGATGCGCTGCGCGCAAAGTGCCGCTGTGTCATCACCATCGAGGATGGCGTCAAAGAGGGGGGCTTGGGCAGCAGGGTCTGCGAGGCGCTTGCGGGCAGCGGCGCGCAGGTGATCCGCCTGGGCGTGGGCGATATGCCCGTGCCGCATGCCAAGGTTGCGCGGCAATATGCGATGTGCGGCCTGGACGCCGCTTCCCTGCGGAAAATTTTGCTGGAAAAGGGGGCCGAGGCGTTATGAAAGGCTCCCGTGCGGATACGTATCTGGTGGAGCTTGGCCTGGTGGAGAGCCGGGAGAAGGCCCGTTCGCTTATTTTGGCCGGCGTTGTCTTCGCGGATGGCCAGCGGGTAGAAAAGGCCGGGCAGGCCCTGGGGCCGGAGCAAAAAGTAACCATCAAGGAGAACCCGATCCCCTTCGTGAGCCGGGGAGGACTGAAGCTGGATAAGGCCCTAAGAGCCTATGATATCCCCCTCGTGGGGGCCGTGGCCGCGGATGTGGGCGCGTCCACAGGCGGCTTCACGGATTGCATACTGCAAAACGGCGCAAGCTACGTATACGCTATTGATGTGGGCTATGGCCAGCTGGATTGGCGGCTGCGAAACGACGAACGCGTGTGCGTGATGGAGCGCCGCAATGCCCGGGCTATGGAACCGGGCTGGTTTAGCCGGCCATTGGATTTTGCCGGCATGGACGTGAGCTTTATATCCATCCGGCTGATCCTGCCCGCCCTCTACGCCTGCCTGCGCGAGGGCGCATTGGCCGTTTCGCTGGTCAAGCCCCAATTCGAGGCCGGGCGGGATAAGGTGGGCAAGCACGGCGTTGTGCGCGATCAGGATACCCATGTGTCCGTACTGCGGGAATCTGCGCGCACCGCGATGGATGCCGGCTTTCATATCAAGGCTGTGGATTATTCGCCCATCACAGGCCCTAAGGGCAATATCGAATTTTTGCTGATCCTGCAAAAAGCGGCCCAAGCCGCCATGGAGTGGGACAAGTTGGAGGCCCGCATACAGCATGTGGTAGCCGAGGCCCACAAAACGCTGGATTGATGCATAATCATTCTGCAATTTTCCTGAAATAGGCTTGAAAAAAGCAATATATATGCATATAATGAATAAATAAAGATCATCAGGTGAATTCATGCGTCATATTGGCATTTTTGCGAACCCCACCAAACCCAGCGCTCTTTCCGCCGTGCAGAGCATAATCGACGCCGCGCTGGCCGTATCTTTTTCTTGCTCGCTGGATGCTTCCATCCGTTTCCTGCCCGAATTTTCGGCTTTTCGTTCCTTTGAAGAAGCGCCGCCCGAGGCTATCATCGCCTTGGGGGGGGACGGCACCATTTTGCGGGCTGCCACCGTTGCCGTGCCCCTCGATGTGCCCGTGCTGGGCGTAAACTTCGGCAGGGTGGGCTTTATGAGCGCTGCGACCGCACAAGAAGCGCCCCTGGCGCTCCGTCGGCTGGCAGAGGGGGATTATTGGGTGGATGCGCGCATGCTGCTCTCCTGCGCCGTGAACGGCGGGGACGCGCACGATTGCATCAACGACGCCATCCTCTATAAACAGTGCTTTTCCGGTGTGGCGGATATCCATGTGGAGATCAACGGCGTCGACGCGGGCAGCGTTTTTTGCGACGGCCTGATCGCCAGCACGCCCAATGGGGCGACCGGCTATTCCATTTCCGCGGGCGGGCCCGTGGTAGCCCCTGGGCTGGATGTGGCCATTGTAACGCCCATCTGCCCGCACACGCTTTGCTTTCGGCCCATTGTGGCCCAGGCGGATGCGGACATCCGTTTGAGCATGCATAGCGACGGCTATTTGGCAATAGACGGCATCCTTACCCAGGATATCTGCGAAAAGGATGTTATCACCCTTACCCGCAGCCAGAACAGGGCCAAGTTCATTCAGTTTGGGCAGCAAAACATCTACGAGCTGATCCGCACCAAGCTTTCCTGACCGCAGCTTTTTGCCCCAAGCTTTTTGATTTTTCGAATGGGAGGTCTCGATCACGTGAAGTCTGCACGGCACGCTGTCATTTTGGACATCATCGAGCGCTACAACATCGATACCCAGGAGGAGCTGGCTTCCCGGCTGCGGGAGCAGGGCATGAACGTGACCCAGGCCACCGTATCCAGGGATATCAAGGAGCTGCGGCTCATCAAAGTGCTCGCGGAGGACGGGGGCTACAAATACGCCACTGTGGATAAGGCCGAGGCCGGGCTGAAGGATCGCTTCATCAGCATCTTCGCCCATTCGGTCATCTCCATGATCGCCACGGGCAACCTGACCATCATCCGCACCATTTCCGGCACGGCCGGGGCCGCGGCCGAGGCCATCGATAACCTCCGTTGGGAGGAGATCGCGGGCACGCTGGCCGGGGACAACACCATTTTCATCGCCGTAAAAGAGGGGGAGGACGCAAACGA
>CAZAZI010000067.1:0-7328 GCA_964489575.1 uncultured Oscillospiraceae bacterium
GGTCCAGTGGCCGAAGATCACCGCCGAAAGGGCGATAAAGCCGCGGCCTGCTACGATGCCGTCGGAATAGGTATTTACATAGCAGGTGGTGAGGTACGCGCCGCCAATGCCGGCCAGAAGGCCGCAGATGATACAGGCGAGGTATTTTTGCCGCACCACGTTGATGCCCAGGGTTTCGGCCGCTTTGGGATGCTCGCCCACGGCCTTGTAATTGAGCCCGGCCTTGGTGCGGTTGAAAAAGATGGCCGTAACCGGCACCAGAAGGTAGGCGATATAAACCATGGGGGTTTGGTTGAAGAGAAGCTGGCCGATGAGGGGGATATCCTTGAGCACCGGCACGGCGATGGTCTTCATCAGGTTAGCCTGGGCCAAGGTGGAGCTGACGCCGAAATAGACGCGGTAGATGAAGGAGGCCACGGCAGGGGCAAAGATGTTGATGGCCATGCCATAAACGATCTGCTCCGCGCAAAGGTTGATGGTGCAGTAGGCGTAGATCATGTTGATCAGCACGCCGCCGATGGCGCCGGCCAATATGCCCAGAGTGGGGCTGCCCGTGATATAGCAGACCATAAAGCCCGCCAGCGCGCCAAAGGCCATGATGCCATCAAGGCCGATGTTGACCAGGCCCGCCCTTTCGGAATAAAGCTCCGCCAGGGCAACCAGCAGCAGGGGCGTGGCCATGCGGATGGTGGAAAGCAATATTTCGGAAAGGAAGTTCAGGGTGAAGATAGATTCCATATTACTTTTCCTCCTTTTTGGCTGCCCGGGAAACAAGGAGTTGCTGGATCTCGGGCAGGCGCACCAGAGCCGTGCCCGCCACGGCGAATACGATAACCAGCGCCTGAATGATCTCGATCACGCTGGTAGGCACGCCGGCGCCCACCTGCATGGTGGTGGCGCCCACCCGCAGCACCGCGAAGAAATACGCCACCAGCACCGTGGCGATGGGGTTGCGTTGGGCGATCAGGGCGATGGCCACGCCGTCAAAGCCGAAGCCCAGGCCATAGCCGCTCATGAGGCGGAACTGGGTGCCGAGGAGCTCGGCCGCGCCGCCTACCCCCGCGATGGCCCCGGATACGATGAAGCTGGCCAGGATGAACTTGTTGATGGGGAATCCATTGAAGCGGCTGGCCGTGGGGTTGAGGCCCACCGCCCGCAGCTGGAAGCCCTTGCTGGTATAAAACAGGAAGTAGTAGATGGCTACGGCAAGCGCCAAGGCGATGAACAGCCCCGTGGTGAACCGCATGCCGGGGATGACTCGCGTGAGCTTGGTGGCTTCCGGCACGGGCAGGGTCTGGGGCACGCTTCCATCCCTAAGGACCAGGGTGTAGATATAGCCCATAAAGAGGGTGGCCACATAGTTGAGCATGATGGAAACGATCATCTCGTTTAACCCGCGCACGATCTTGAGGATGCCGGGAATGGCCCCCCAGACGCCGCCTGCCACCAGGCCCAGCAGCAGGGCGGCCGTTGCCGCGCCCTTGCCTTCGATGCCCCAGCTGGTGGCTACCCAGATGGCGGCCACCGAGCCCATGATGAACTGGCCCTCGCCGCCCAGGTTGAAAACGCCGCAGCGGTATGCAAAGCAGGCGCAAAGGCCCGTAAAGATAAGGGGCGTGGCCTTCACCAGGGTGTTGCCGATGTTGGTTTTGCTGCCAAAGGCGCCCTGGAAAAGATAGACCACGGAATCTACGGGGCTGGCCCCCAGGGCGGCGATGATAAGCGCGCCGATCAGGAAGGCCAGCGTTACCGCAAGAAGCGGCACGCTGATGCTTAAAAGTTTCTTTCTGGTTTCCATATGATGCCCCCTATTTACCGGCCATGGCCAGGCTGATCTCCTGGATGGGCGGGTTTTTGCCGGGATATTCGCCCATGATCCGCCCCTCGAACATTACGAGGATGCGGTCGGACATCTTGAGGATCTCGTCAAAATCCGCGCTGATGAGCAGCACGCCGCAGCCGCCGTCCCGTGCGGCGATCATGCTGTCGTGCACGAAGCGGGTCGCGCCCACATCCAAACCCCGGGTGGGATGCACGGCCACCAGCAGGTCGGGCTTGGCTTCGAGTTCCCGCGCGAGGATCACCTTTTGCTGGTTGCCGCCCGAAAGGTTGCGGGCCTCCTGATCCACGGAGGTGCAGCGGATATCGTATTTTTGTTGGAGGGACTGGGCATAGGCGCGCATCTGCTTCTTTTTAAGTAAGAGGCCATGGCGCTTGCTGAATTGCGGCGCTTCGGTGGATTTGAGCACCAGGTTATCGCCAACGGACATGTTGCCGATCAAGCCCATGCGGTTGCGGTCCTCCGGGATATGGGAAGTGTTTTCATCGATAAAAGCCCTGGGGCGGAAGTCGGCGACCTTTTCACCTTTGAGGTTCAGCTCGCCCGCTTCGGGGGCCAGCACGCCGGTCACCAGCTGCGCGAGCTGGCTCTGGCCGTTGCCGTCCACGCCGGCGATGCCCACGATCTCCCCCCGGCCCACGGTGAGCGAAACGCCGTTAAGGCCGCTGTGCTTGGAGGCTTTGTTATATTCTACTGCCTTGAGCGCCAGCACGGGGCTGCCGGGATGCTCCTGCTTTTCATACTCGAGCACGGCCAGTTCCCGGCCGATCATCAGGTTTGCCAGCTCCGCCGCGCATAGCTCGCCCCGCTCGCAGGTGTGCACCGTTTGCCCGGCTCTAAGGATGGTGATGCGGTCGGAGATCTCCATGACCTCGCGCATCTTGTGGCTGATGAAGATGATGCTCTTGCCCTCGCCGGTGAGCTTGCGGATGATGTCGAACAAACCCTCCACTTCGATATCCGTAAGCGCGGCCGTGGGTTCATCCAGCACCAGAAGCTGCGCGTTGCGGTACAGGGCTTTGAGGATCTCGACCCGCTGCTGCGCGCCCACGGAAATGTCCGTAATGAGCTTATCCAGCTCCACATCCAGGCCATAGCGCTCGGAAAGAGCCAGGATTTCCTTGCGGCGCGCATCGGTTTTAATGAAGGCACCGGCTGTGTTCTTATCGCCCAGGATAATGTTTTCAAACACCGTCATGGCTTCCACCAGCATGAAATGCTGGTGCACCATGCCGATGCCCAGCTTCACGGCCTGGCCCGGGGAATCGATGCGCACCTTGCGCCCGCCGAACCATATTTCGCCCTCCGTGGGCTGGTAAAGGCCCACCAGCACGTTCATCAGCGTGCTTTTGCCCGCGCCGTTCTCCCCCAAAAGGGTATGGACCTCACCCCGGCGCACGGTGAAGTTGATATCCCGGTTGGCATAAAGGTCCCCAAAGAGCTTGGTAATGTGCTCCATCCGCAAGATGTCTTCCATAGGCAGCCTCCCGTTGCTTTGAATTCTCTATTGGCCCAGTGCGTTGGCCTTTTTTTCGTAAAGCTTGTAGATGCCCGGCTCTGCCCAGGCATATTGGCTCATGAACTCCCCCTGGAACAGGTAGTATATCTCCTGCTTGCCGCTGAGGAAATCGAAGTAATCGCAATCCACTGCTTCAGGCCGCACGCGGCAGCTGCCCCGCTCCCGCACGAAAATATCGGAAACGCCGAAATGGCGCAGGGTGTCCGTAAGCTCCTTGATGGTGCGGCGGTAGCCCGTATTCCCCGCGTGGGCAGGGGGTTCGTTTTCCCACAGGGCCTCGATGATATCATGGATGGAAACGCTGCTCCCTTCCCGGAAAACGCAAAGAGCCATTAGCTCCTTGGCCTTGGCCGAGCGGAAGCGGATGGGCTGGCCGTCCACCAGCATCTCAAAGGGGCCGAAGGTATGCAACTGCACCCGCTTTTTCTGCCTGCTCCGCAAAAGCTGCGCCCGCTGCAGCACATCGGCGATATCATCCCGGTCGAAAGGCTTGAAAACCATATAATCCGCCTTCATGCGCAGGGCTTCCACGGCAAACTTGGGGTGGGCCGTAACGAAGACCACGATCACATCCGGCCGCAGCTCCCGAAGCGCTTTGGCTAGGTCCAATCCGGTCATGCCCGGCATATCGATGTCGAGCAGGGCGAAATCGACCCGATTATCCCGGGCATAGGCCAGGGCCTGCAGCGGATCCGTAAATTTGCCCACGATCTCAAAATCCGCCATATCCGCGCATTTGAGCTCGAAGAGCTGCATATCCAGCATCATATCGTCTACAAGGATGGTTTTCATAGCATTTCCGGGCCGCGCCGCGGCCGTATTTCAAGCAGGTTTGGTTATTTAATTTAAAGAGGCGGGGGCGGAAATATCTTGTCAGTATTATAGCAGGCCCACCGTACGGAAACCGTACGGCCATCAGGTGATCGTTATGCGGCGGGGGAAGCGGAGGATAACGGTGGTTCCCTCCGGCCCGGAGCGGATATCCAGCGTACAATTCTGGTAGCGCTCCATGCGCTTTTGGATGTTGCGCAGGCCCACGGAGGTAGTGCTTTCGGCCTGGGCAGGGTCGAAGCCGGGCCCGTCGTCCCGCACGGTGACCAGGTAGCCGTCCTCCTCCTCCCGGGCGGAAATCCATACCCTGCCCCCGCCGATCTTAGGCCGCACGCCGTGCATGATGGCGTTTTCCACGATCGGTTGCACGGTGAGCACGGGCATCATAAAATCCAGATCGGGCACATCGTATTCCAGGCGGAGCCGCTCGCCCAGCAGAACCAGGTTGATATCCGCATAGGCGCGCACGGAACGCATCTCTTCCCGGAAGGAGACCAGGCCGCGCTTGGCGTCCACACTATCCACCCGAAAGCGCAGGTAGCGGGAAAAATCGCCCGCCATCTTGGAGGCGGAGGCCGGGTCCAGCACGATGAGGGCCTGGATGGCGTTGAGCGTGTGGTAAAAAAAGTGGGAGCTGATCTGGGTGAGCATGATATCCGCCCGGTCATACTCGATCTGGCGCTGCAGGGCTAAAATCTGGCTTTGCGCCGCCTCTCCCTTCATGCGTTCGATGCTCTCAAAATTGCGCACGGTCAACGCCGAAAGGAAGATGAGAAGCAGGCCCGCGGCTATGGAAAACCAGAGACTGGCGTGGGCATACCAGGGCTTGAGCGGGGCGATGCTGATATACCATTGGGAATTATAGATGGAGAGCGCCTCGGTGATGGCGGCGCTGGCCACGGGGGAACCGAGGATGGTTTGGCGCAGGCCCGTATCGGCGTTGATGCGCCACAGCTCGCAGGCAAAGCCCTGCTGCGCAATGCTTTCCAATGAAAGGCCGCTGAGGATATCCGGATAGGCCAGCGTTACGGAAACGATGCCCCAGAATTCCTTTTGATTGGCCGTGGTTTCGATATAAACGGGAAGCCGCCCGGCAATGCCCATACCGCCCTGGATCAGCTCAAAAGGCCCCGCCATAATCATTTCGCCGCTGGCAATGGCTGCCTGGGCTTCCCTATTACCCGCGCCCACACCATTGAGATCCAGCCCCAGAACGCCCTCGTTGCCTTCGCGCGGATACACCTCTGTGACCACGCCGCCCGGCGCGAAGAGCACGTTGCGCACGCCCGGCTCACCGACGAGCCGCCGGGCCACGGCTTCAAAATCCACCATTTGGCCGCCGCTTTGGATCAGCACCGCCTCCAGTACCTTGACCCGGCTCAAATGCTGGGAGATTGTCTGATAGGATTCGGCGCTTACTGTGCTGGCAATATACTGCATCTGGCTATATTCCCGCCGCCGGCGGCTATCCTCCATGTAGGCCGTTACAGCCAGCGTGGCGCAAAGCAAAAGCACCGGCACGAGGCGGCCGATGGGAGAGGAAAGGCGGAGCAGGCGGGACAAGCGTTTCATAATGCCATCATACAACATGCCTCACCCGGACGCAACAGCCCTGCCTGGCCCTACTCGTACGGCGGGCTTTGGGGCGCGGCGCTCGTGGCTGTTGTTTAGGATAAAGGCCGTTTGCGCGGCCTTTATACGGCTTGGCATTGACATACCGCCATTCGGTATGTCACAATTCTTCTTGCGGAGGCCCTGCGTATGGGCCCCATCGCCAAAGGGAGGTAAAAGATGGCTATCTCGTATTTGAAGCGGTTCGCCCGCCTGATCTTGGGCTTATTCCTATATGGGCTGGGCTCCTTTTTAAGCGTGCAGGCCAATGTGGGCCTGGCCCCCTGGGAGGCTTTCGCCATGGGCCTGACCAACATCCTGGATATGTCCTTCGGCACTTCGGTAATCCTTACCGGCGTGGGTGTGCTGGTGATCGACCTGTTCCTGCATGAAAAAATTGGCCTGGGCACAATATTGAACACCGTCCTCATCGGCTCCTTTGTGAATATGATCGAGTCCTGGGGGCTGATTCCCAAGATGCAGGCCTTCCTGCCCGGCGTGTTGATGTTGCTGCTGGGGCAGTGCGCGCTCTGCGTGGGCAGTTTCTTTTACATCGGCGTGGGATTGGGCTGCGGCCCCCGTGACGCGCTGATGGTGGCTCTGGGCAAGCGCTTCCACAAGGTTCCGATCGGCGCGGTGCGGGCTTTGATCGAGGGCGGTGTGCTGCTCATTGGCTACCTCTTAGGAGCCAAGGTGGGCGTGGGCACCGTGATCGCCGTGCTGGGGATCGGCTTCATCCTGGAATGGACCTTTCGCCTGTTTCGCTTCGACGTTACGGCCGTGCGCCACGAAAGCATTTTTGCCACCCTGCGCATCTGGCAGGGAAAGGAACCGCCTGCTGAAACAAAGGCTCCCGCAGGCAAATGAACCGCATTGCCAAAGGCAGAACCTCCGGCGGCATGGCCTGGGGAGGCTCTATATTCAAAAAGGTTTTGCACAGCCTATTCTCATTCCTGCCGGCCCCGCATGGGCGGCAAATCAAAAGCAGGTACCCCCTTGCTTGGCTATTTTAATGCGGCCAAGCACGTTGGCGATATCAATAAATTGATAGAACCAGCCGATAAGATGATATACACACCCGGTTTCGCTACAATACAATGGTAGATAGATTTAAAATTATGATGGATAAAACCGCATTGCTTTTGAACAGAATCTATAAAACGACGGCAGATCACCTATAAGACATGTATCGACGAAAGAAGGAGGATATGAAATCTATGATCTGATTTGCGCTGATCCGCATAACCGACCCGTAGGTGAGGCCATGGAGCAGGTGCTCCAATCGCTGCTATGATGGCCGCGGGCGGCAGGACATTGTGAAAGAAATCACTAGGGCGGGCTGTAGCCCAGGAAGGCCCTTTGCGGCATCATTGAGGTAAATCTGTAGAGATCGCGCCAAAAAACGCAAAACGGTTGTCTTTTTGCCGCCGCTTTCCTATAATGGAAGCGAAGGCCGCCTATTTGGCGCGCAACAAGATATTTTTTCAGGTTTCGGCCCAGCGCGGGAGACGCGGCAGCCGAGCGAAA
>CAZAZI010000068.1:0-7301 GCA_964489575.1 uncultured Oscillospiraceae bacterium
CCGAAATCGCCGAGCAGCTGGCAGCCGAGCGGGCCGAGCGCGAGCGCATCGCCCAGGAGCGCGCAGAGCATCGTTCATCCGCCGGCGAACGCTCGGAGCGCCCCGAGCGTGCTGAGCGCCCCGAGCGCCAGCGTACCTTTGAGCGCAGCAGCGCTCCCGCCGCGGATCGCGGCGAGCGCCGTGAGCGCCGTCCCCGCCGCGAGGATGCGGATTACGACCTGCCGCCGGTGCAGCAATCCACGACCTCCCTGGCAGACCTGTTCTCCGCCTTCACTCCCGAGGAGGGCGACGAGAACTAAATCCGGCATAACCAGCAGCGGGGCCCCATCGGGCCCCGCTTTTGCGTGTGAAAAAGCACTTATGGTTTCCCTCCCGCAAGATTTCATCCTCTGTGTAATTCTATTTTGCTATGGGTGAACATGGAAAAGCAAGGGCGGGCGGAAGGAGTTTACATATCCTTCAAAAATGGGCCGGACAGCCGCGATCGACACTTTTTGCGCCCGCCGAAAATTGGGCAAAGCCGTGAAATTCGCCCCAAGCCTTTCTTTGCGATACCAAATGTAGTATAATTTGAAGCGGAATGCGAGGTATCTATGGCCGCCAAGGGAAGACAGACTAAAGCTGAAAAGGCAGCCCATAAGGCTGAGATGGAGCGGAAAAAGCGCGTTAAGCGGGAGGTCACGGGCGTGTTGCTCATCGCCCTGGGCCTATTCTTTGCCGCCAGCTTATATGTGGACGCGGTAGGTATTGTGGGCCGGGTGGTCAGCCGGGTCTGCTTTGGCCTGTTCGGCGTGCTTTCCTATGTGCTGCCCCTGATCTTGGTAGCGCTGGGCGTGCTGAGCATCGCCGCCTCCAGCGGCAAGGGAGCGGCCCTTTCCACCTTTGTGCTTTCCCTGCTTTCTCTGCTGTGCATCTTGGTGCTGCTGCATGCCAATGCCCGCAGCGCCGTAGAGAACGTCAATATTTGGGATTATTATGTGGATGCCTATCAATTCGGCAGCAACCTGCAGAAGGGCGGCGGCGTATTCGGTGCGCTGCTGGCCTATCCTTCGTTGATCTTCCTGGGCATTGCGGGCGTTAACATCATCTTTATCGCCCTGCTGGTGATCCTCCTGCTGGTGGGCACCCAGATATCCCTGCGCTCCGCCGGGATCAAAATGGGCAGGCAGATCAAAAGCAGCGCCACCGTAGTTGCCGAAAAGATCGACGTAGGCCGCAAAACGCTTTTCAATGAGATCCTCGATGCGCCGGTCGAATCCTCCCCGCAAAAGAGCCGCCCCGGGTACACGGGCGTAAAAGTCGAGCGGCGGCCCCTTTATGAAGAAGAGCCGGGCAACCCCGCCTTAGACGAGTTATCTTACTTCCCCTCTAGCGGCGAGCTGCCCCTTAGGGAGGATGCGGACGACGATCCCTTCGATATTTTAGAAGGGGTGGAGGTATACACATCCGATGAGGACGCACCCGTTAGCCGCATTTCCGAGCGAAAGAGCCGGGCCAAGACCGTGCGCCAGCTCAAAGAAGAAAAAGGGGAGGGGCCTGCTGATGAACCGGCGCAGGATGCGGGCGAGCTGCCCAAGGCAACACCTGGCATCCTAGCGTACCAGCGCCCGCCCTACACCTTGCTGAATATGCCCCAGCGCACCTATGCGGCCGAGGAATCCCCGGCGGAAAAGGGCCGCTTGCTGCTCGATACCCTGCAAAGCTTTAACATCAGCGCCAGGGTGGTCAATATCACGGTGGGGCCGGTGATCACCCGCTTTGAGCTGCAGCCTGCCCAGGGTGTGCGGGTGAACCGCATAACCATTCTTTCCGATGACATCGCCCTGGCCCTGGCGGCGCCCCGGGTGCGCATCGAAGCGCCCATCCCAGGCAAAGCAGCCATCGGCATCGAAATACCAAATAAGGATATCCAGAGCGTACTGCTTCGAGAGGTCATCGAATCCGCGGAGTTTATCGCCGCCAAATCCCCGCTCTCCTTTGCCCTGGGCAAGGATATCGCGGGCAAGGTGGTTACGGCGGATCTTGACCGCATGCCCCACCTGCTGATCGCGGGCTCCACGGGCAGCGGCAAGAGCGTTTGCATCAACGATATCATCCTTAGCATGGTCTATCATACGGCCCCCAGCGACCTGCGCATGATTTTGGTCGATCCTAAAAAGGTGGAGCTAAAGGTCTATTCACCCCTGCCGCACCTGCTGCTGCCTGTGGTGACGGATGCAAAAAAGGCTGCCGGCGCGCTCAAATGGGCCGTGATGGAGATGGAGCAGCGCTACCATAAGATGTCCCTCCTCAACGCGCGGGATCTCAACCGCTACAATTCTTTGCAGGAAGACGAGGCTAACAGGCTGCCCAGGCTGGTGATCATCATCGATGAACTGGCGGATTTGATGATGGTAGCGGCCAAGGATGTGGAGGAAGCCATCTGCCGTATCGCCCAACTGGGCCGGGCTGCGGGCATCCACCTGATCGTAGCCACCCAGCGTCCTTCTACGGATATCATCACGGGCCTCATCAAAGCCAACATCCCCAGCCGCATCGCCCTTACGGTATCTTCTGCCGTGGATTCACGGGTCATTATGGATGTGAACGGGGCGGAAAAGCTGCTGGGCCGGGGCGATATGCTCTTCCATGCCAACGGAGCCAGTAAGCCCATCCGCGCCCAGGCCGCATTTGTGAGCGACGAAGAGGTGGAACGGGTGATGGATTTCTTCGCCGCCCATAACACAGCCCCTCTGGAGCAATACAGCGAGGTTACCTTGGATTCCATCGAAACGGCAGGGGAGAGCGGCCCGGCCCAAGGCAATGGCAAGCAGGAGGACGACCTTTTGCCGGATGCGGTGAGGATCGTGCTGGAAAGCGGCCAGGCTTCCATCTCCATGATCCAGCGCCGCCTGCGGGTGGGCTATGCCCGGGCCGCGCGGCTGATCGACATCATGGAGCAAAAAGGGATCGTTAGCGGCTTCGACGGCAGCAAACCTCGCAGGCTGTTGATCACGGCCGCGGATTATGCCGAAATGTTCAGCGCCGAAACACGCATGGAAGGAGGGGGTATGGAATGAAAGCTGGCATGGTTTCCCTGGGCTGTTCGAAGAACCGGGTAGATAGCGAATACATTCTGGCGGAGCTAGCCAACGCCGGCTTTGAACTTACGCCGGAGCCAAACGAGGCCGAGGTGATCTTGGTCAACACCTGCGGCTTCATCACACCCGCCAAGGAGGAATCCATCAACGCCATTTTGGAAATGGCCGCCTATAAAGAAGGCGGCAAATGCCGGGTGCTGGTGGGTACAGGCTGCCTCACGGAGCGCTATTCCCGTGAGCTGGCCCAAGAGCTGCCCGAGCTGGATCTCATTTGGGGCGTGGGCGATCACAAGGGCCTGGTTCGCCGCATCTGCCAGCTGGCGGGCCTCACGCCCAAGGAGGGCTGCTGCCCCCGCGTGCTGACCACGCCGCCCTATTCGGCGTACCTTCGCGTTGCCGACGGCTGCGATAACCGCTGCACCTATTGCGCCATCCCCCTTATTCGCGGCCCGCGCCGGAGCGTGCCTTTGGAGGAACTGCTGGCCGAGGCCGAGCGTCTGGCCGCAAGCGGCGTGGTGGAGTTAACCGTCATCGCCCAGGATACCTCCGCCTATGGCAGCGACCTTTACGGCAAGCCCATGCTGCGCGAGCTTTTATTGGAGCTGTGCAAGATCAAGGGCTTCCATTGGGTGCGCGTGCTCTATACCTATCCGAATACCGTAGATGAAGCGCTGGTAGACGCTATGATCGACGAACCCAAGCTCGTGCCCTACCTGGATATGCCCATCCAACACATCGCGCCGGACGCCCTGCGCCGCATGAACCGCCACGGCACTGCCGAGCACATCCGCCACATGGTAAATTATATCCGGACGAAAAGCGAGGATTTTATCCTGCGTACCACGGTCATCACCGGCTTTCCCGGAGAAACGAAGGAAGAATTCAGCCAGTTGGCCGAATTCTTGCAAGCGTATCCTTTCGACCGGCTAGGGGCATTTGCCTATTCGATAGAGGAAAACACCCCCGCAGCCGAAATGCCGGAGCAGCTTGATGAAGAGACCAAGCAGCGCCGGCTGGACGCCGTGATGCAGGCCCAGCGCGCCATTTCCCTCTCCCGCAACCAGGCCCGGGTGGGCCGGAGCTATGAAGTGCTGGTGGAGGGGGTAGAAGGCGGGATGGCCTATGGCCGCTCCTATGCGGAGGCCCCGGAGGTGGATGGCAGCATCCGCTTCCACTTCAACGGAGAGGCGCCCGCGCCCGGCAGCTTCGTGCAAACGCGCATCACCAAGGCCGGGCCTTACGACCTTTGGGGCGAAATGCTTTAACCGCCCGCATGCAATCCGGGCCCAATCCATTCCACAAACCCAGTCCATTACATAAAAAGGAAGTGAAACCCCATGCTGAAAAAGATAAACCTGCCCAACAGATTGACCCTGCTGCGCATCCTCATGGTGCCGCTGCTCATCGCATGCTTTTATTTAAAGGTAAGCTGGTGGAGCTACGCGGCCGCGCTCACCTTCGTTCTGGCCTACCTCACGGATATGCTGGATGGCAAGATCGCCCGCAAGCGCAACCAAGTGACCTCTTTTGGCAAGCTCATGGATCCGATGGCGGATAAGTTGCTTTCCGTGAGCGCGCTGGTGATGCTGACGGCCTTTGACATGCTCAACCCCATTGCCACCATCATCATCGTGGCCCGAGAGTTCTTCATCAGCGCCTTCCGCCTGGTAGCTGTGGAAAAGGGCGTGGTCATTGCCGCCAGCTGGATGGGCAAACTCAAGACCATATCCCAATTCGTGGCCATCACCATGGTGCTGCTACACGACCTGGTACTGCACATCTTCGGCTTCCCCTTGGATATGGTGATCATGTGGATCTCCGTTTTCCTTACGGTGGTATCCGGCGTGGACTATGTTCTGAAAAATAAAGGTACGATCAGCCTGGAATGAATTTTTGTATCCTATTCAAGAAAGCAGGAATAAATCCTATATGTTGACCGCAGAGATCATTTCCGTGGGCACGGAGCTGCTCATGGGCCAGATCGTGGATACCAACGCGCAGTATATCTCCCAGCGGCTGGCCGAAGCCGGCATCAACCAATACTTCCGCGCTACCGTGGGCGATAACCATGACCGGCTGTACGATACCATCCGCACGGCCGTTGCCCGTGCGGATCTTGTCATCCTCACAGGCGGCCTGGGGCCTACCGAGGATGATTTAACAAAAGAGACGGCTGCGGATGTGCTGGGCTATAGCGGGGACTTCGTGCTGCACGAGGCCAGCCTCGCGGCCATGGAACGGCGCTTTAGCCGCATGCATAGGGTGATGACTACCAACAACCGCAAGCAGGCTATGTTTCCCAAAGAAGCCATTATCCTGCCCAACGGCAACGGCACGGCGCCCGGCTGCATCCTTGAAAAGGAGGGCAAGGCGGTGATCCTGCTGCCCGGGCCGCCTAAGGAAATGGCGCCCATGTTCGATGAATCCGTAATGCCCTACCTCCTCAAGCGCAACCAGGGCAAGCTCTATTCGCGCACGCTGCGCATATACGGCATGGGCGAATCCGCCGTGGAAGACCGGCTGCGGGATATGATCGATGCGCAGACAAACCCCACCATCGCCCCGTATGCCCTCACCGGCGAGACCACCCTGCGGGTGACCGCCCGCTGCCAGGACGATGCGGAGGGGGAAGCTTTGGTACGGCCCGTGGTCGAGGCCATCCGCGCGCGTTTGGGCGATGTTCTCTATTCCACCCGCGGCGAGCAGTTACATGAGGTATGTGCAAACCTGCTGACGGCGCAAGGCAAAACCCTAGCCGTGGCCGAGAGCTTTACAGGCGGCCTTTTGGCCGCCACGTTGATCTGTGTGCCCGGCAGCTCTGCCTGGATGCTGGAGGGCTGCGTCACCTATTCCAATGCCGCCAAGGAACGGCGCTTGGGCGTTTTACCGCAAACGCTGGCTGCCCATGGGGCCGTGAGCCGCGAAACCGCATTGGAAATGGTTCGGGGCATGCGCGGCACTTCCGGGGCAGATTTCGCTCTCGCCACCACCGGCATCGCCGGCCCGGAGGGCGGCACGCCGGAAAAGCCCGTGGGGTTGGCCTATCTGGCTCTGGCTTGTGAGGGCGGGGAAGAAGTGCACGAGCTGCGCTTGGTGGGCAACCGCGAGCGCATCCGGGGCGCGGGCGTGTTGGAAGCGCTGGATATGCTGCGCAGGCGGCTGGAAATTATCTAAAAATAAAGCGTGCAAATGACCCGAACAAATGTTAGAATATTGATGTAATCAACATGAGCAAAGGAGCCTTGATCCTATGATGGAAAAAGAAAAAGCGCTGGAGATCGCCCTGAGCCAAATCGAAAAGCAATTCGGCAAGGGAGCCGTCATGAAGCTGGGGGACGCAGCAGCCAAGATCACCGTTTCCACCATTCCTTCCGGCTGTTTGGCCCTGGATTTAGCCTTGGGGGTAGGCGGGCTGCCCCGGGGCAGGATCATCGAGATATATGGCCCCGAATCCTCCGGTAAAACCACCCTGGCCCTGCACGCCATCGCGGAGGCCCAGAAGCTGGGCGGTACCGCCGCCTTTATCGACGCGGAGCACGCGCTCGATCCTGTCTATGCCGAAAACCTGGGCGTAAAGATCGACGACCTTTACGTATCCCAGCCGGATACGGGCGAGCAGGCCCTGGATATCACCGAAGCGTTGGTGCGCAGCGGCGCGATGGATGTGGTCGTGATCGACTCGGTGGCAGCGCTGGTTCCCAAGGCCGAGATTGAGGGCGATATGGGCGATTCCCACGTGGGCTTGCAGGCCCGTTTAATGAGCCAAGCTTTGCGCAAGCTGGCTGGCGTGATCAGCAAATCCAACACCATCGTCATCTTCATCAACCAGCTGCGTGAAAAGATCGGCGTGATGTTCGGCAACCCCGAAACCACCACCGGCGGCAAGGCCCTTAAATTCTACGCCTCCGTACGCATGGATGTGCGCAAGATTGATACCATCAAAAACGGTGCTGAGGTAGTCGGCAACCGCACCCGCGTGAAGGTGGTCAAAAACAAAGTCGCGCCGCCCTTCAAGCAGGCCGAGTTCGATATCATCTATGGAGAGGGCATCTCCAACGAGGGCGCCATCCTGGATTTAGCCGCGGATAACAAGATCATTTCAAAGACCGGCGCATGGTATTCCTACGGCGATATGCGCATGGCCCAAGGCCGGGATAACGCCCGCTTGTTCCTCAAAGATAACAAAGAGCTTTGCGCCGAGATCGAGGCCAAGCTGCGCGC
>CAZAZI010000069.1:0-7267 GCA_964489575.1 uncultured Oscillospiraceae bacterium
GCAAGATCAGCTATCAGCTGTTCAAGCTCCATATTTTTAGTAGTCAACTCGTCAATTTTAGCTTGCTTTTCTGCTATTTTTTCAAGCAACCGCGCTTCCATTGTTTTCATGGACGGATTCCTCCCTTTTTACATAAAGATGATAACAGCCCCTTGCCCTGCAGAGCCATTTTTTGACGTTGTTCCTTGAGAGCTATAATATCCTCCTTGGCCGGCACCGCCACCATAACCTCCGCCGCCACCCGATCCCGTATAGGTACCTGTTGAGCGGGAACCAGGACTACCTTGTCCTCCTCCTCCATTGACTCCGGGTTCACCCGTACCCAAACCATTGCTACCCGGCGCTCCTCCGGGTGAATTGTCAGGACAATCAACATAACCCCCGCTCCCCGGAGTGTAGCCTCCGTCACCACCATCATATCCACCACCTCCACCTAAAGTGTTACCTGAATATGCTGATGTTGTTCTCCCAGCTTTTGAAGCCCATAAGAATATACCATCCTGCAACGCATCTTCACCTAAAAGGGCTCCTCCCCCTACTAATGAGACTATTTCTAAATCATTATTCTGTGAAGTTACAATGGAGTTGTTATCCTTATCTCCTACAACGATATTAAATTGATCGCCACTGGCAACGGGTACCGCTTTTTGAACTAGCTGTCCCCCTGAATTGTTGTCGCTGCTACCGGCTCCAATCACATTAAACCATAAACAAGTTACCCCATCAGGAACTGTAAAAGTATAGGTTCCTGCTTGTGTATACCGAACTTCTCCTTGACGAACAGTAGCATTTAGCACTGGAGTTTGTCGTAGTAAATTGATTCCCGTTATTGATGTAATTAGGGTTTCTATTACGGAAGCGTTCTTCTTCCAGGATTCAACCGCTGCTTCCGTGTAAAACAAGGATGACGCAAATGGTGATAATGCGATCAAAGAAAGCAGAGGCTCATTTAATAGTATCTCATTTACCGCATTTTCGTCATCTAATACAGCACTTAAGGTTGCATGTTTTATTAAATTGGTGAATGCAACCGACCTACTTGTGCCTTTATACCACGCATACATTGCAAGTTGCTTTCCTAGGCCTACTACTTTATCTTCGTTCCCCTTGCCAAATGCGGCATCCAAGCTATCTGCGTTAACATTGCTGCAAAATGCCATATAGGATGCTAAGGGGATTTTGTATAAAGCCTCGTTCACAGTTGCGCTTGCATTTGCGATTCCATAAAGGGTTGCCGTTTCATCCGAAAGCATATTGGCTTTGTTGATCGGTGTTCCCTCCTCCGTAACCGTCCCCGGTACCGGGACGAAATCATATACATTCATTTCCCCATCCACAGGCACTAACTGGTACCTATGCGGGAACTGTACAACTCGATCTCTCATTATTTCCCTCCATTACGCATACGTCACTGTGAGATTCGCCCTAACATAGTCGTAAGAGGAATTGATCGTATCAAGATTCACAGCGATATTGATTTTTTGCGTTACTCCAGTTAAAACACAGCCGTAATGAACTCCCGCAGCATTTGACGCATGTGTATATACTGGTGTCTGTTCCAGGCTGATCTCTGCAGGAGCAGAGGTTAGGACAAAGACTACATTTTCATAGGACGCTGATGTGCCCCCTTGCACAATCAAGAACACATCACCCCTGTCGTTGCAACCCATCCTGCTTCCCGACTCAGTAAAATAAGGAGCAGACGCATAGGTTCCGGTAAACGTCAGTGCTCCACACAGGTTTGGAATGCCCAACACAATGTCGTCTATCACTCCGGCATATGTAGACAACACGTCAGAAGGGTCTTGACCCTTATCGATCAATGCCTGTTTTATTGCTGCTTTGCTGTTTACAATTGCCTGAAGTTTCTCCGCCACGGTACCCATCAAATCACCTCCCCATTAATCGCATCTAGTACAGGAATAATAGAACCAACTTCAGCTGCTAAATCTGCAAGCTCATCATCGAATAGATCCGCATTGAAATTCAAGTCTCCAATATCCACAAAGTCCGTATGTTCTGGTTTTCTAAACCCCATCGGTGTATATTCCATTCTCATCACTCCTTAAAAGCCAAAGTCCTGGCCGCTGTAAAATGTGCCGCAAGATTTCCCACGATCTCTGTGATCCGGGTTCCTATAAGAGTAGAGCTCGCCCCAAGTCATTCGACTTAGTTCACCCCAAGTCATCCCAAGAAGATCCGCCCATTTATATATCGTTTTCATATAGGTTACTTCTGCGCTGATCTGAAAGGAGCTACCGACATTCACCGTAGTTGGATCAAGGGTGACGTTTCGAATTTCAATCAAAACGCCACCTCCTGCCCGCTATGAAATGTTCCGCTGTATCGAAAACTGAGCTCCATTCTGTGAACCATTTCCTTCATCAGCTTTAGGATATTTTCTATGTTATTTATCACCTTAAAATCCGGCCTTTCTAATGTATCCGGCAAGGCAGCATCCTGGGCATGGTAGGAATGGGTGAGAGCCTTAATGTTAGACCGGATCCGCTCCATTTCCATCGCATATGGAAAATCAGTCATAAGCCAATCCATTTTACAGGTCAGGTCTTGGTTATATCCGTAGCCATTCAAAAGATCGGATAAGTAACTTGTGTTCTGCTCAATCCGATTTAGATCCCAATAACTCAGGCATCCAATGAGACCGGCTGTCCAGTCTGCCTGTTCTTTGCTCGTCAGACTGCTAAAGCCGGTCTCTAAAATCTTGTTACTAAGTTGCACTGCATAATCCACATCTGCCTTTGTCCTTTGCCACACCGGCTCGATCCATTCACCTGGAACATAAAAAACGCTGTGAACAGCGTTTATATTTCCATGATCGTCTTCTGCGTTAATTCCAATCTCATAGGAGGACTTTTCTTCCACAGAAGCTGTGGCTTCAAATCTTGTTGGCTCCGGCTCTTCAAAATAGACCGGATCACCATCCACATAACCCGTTACGATCAAGGCCATATTACACCTCCTAACTGTCGGTTACAGTACAAGATATGGTAAGCGATGCCCCCACATCTGCCGGGTTCGGTGTGATCACAATATCGCTGATTGCCGGAGCGATCTGATTAAGAGATACTGCCCTTTCCGTTTCTGTGTACTTTCCGGAAGCATCTGTTGAGCGTATCACAATGGTATTGGTGCCTGCCGCCAATGTGATTGCTTTTGTAAAGTTGCCGGACCCGTCTACTGACACCGATCCCTGATCTACCCCATTGAGCTTAATCGTTACTATAACGGGGCTGCTCGTAGCATCATTTGTGCTTCCGACAACATTTGCTAAAGCTATGTTGGTTTTTAAGCCGTCAACAGGTGCCGTGACATTTAGCGTAGGCGGAATTGTATCGATTGTGAAGGTAATTGACTTTTGCGTTCCCACATTGCCGTCATTGTCAGAAACATTAATCGTTAAACTATGGCTTCCATCCGACAATGATACTTGAGGTGTGTAGGTGCAGTCGTAACCGTTCGCCACCGATGTGCAAACCATCCCAGCAGAGACGCTTCCGATTGCGCTTCCTCCGTCGATTGCTAGCCCAAGAGTCGACAACTTTATGCCGGATCCGTTTGCCTCATCCCTAAGCGTAAATGTGATTGCCGGAGTGTTGCTTGAAAGGTAAGACCTTGAACTTGGGCTTGTTATTGTAATGACCGGTTTTGTCGTTTCTTTAACTGTAAGCCTAGCCGATGTATCAGTGGCTACATTTCCATGGTCGTCTGTAGCCTCTACTTCAATTTCATAGTAGCCACCCGGCTGATGGAAGCTCGTTGTGTTTGGAGCTGTTATGGTCTTTTCGTATTTGCCCGTTGCTCCGTTGTAGGTAAGTACATGCCAGGTGCCGCCTATTAGAGCTCTTACTTGCTGGACTGCCAATTAAATCCCTCCCCACGCTTCTACGTTCGCCTTTAAGGTCCCGTCAAAAAGGTATTCTTCTTTTGTAATAATTGCATTTCTATTTTCTAAGTACGCATCGAAGATTCTAACGGTATCTCCGATTTCTCTTGCCGGGTTTCCCCGTTCTGTAAGGCCGTATCGGACTCGTTTCTGGTGTATAGCTAAAAGCCAGGCTGCCACATCAGCACTTGCCACCAAAGGATTTCTGATTGTCAAGGTATGATCGGTCTCACCCGGTTCCTTGTTTGATGCGGTGTAGACCGTTTCCGTTCCCGTATATTCATCCCTTGCGATAACCTCCACCGTATTCACGGGATCCGTCACCTTGACTTTTGCGGGTTTATGCAGATTAGAGTGATCAAGGATATCAACCGGTTCTGTTTCGATTAAGTCTGCAAATACCAACACGCCGTCTCGATTGAAATAACAGGTGCACATTCCTGCCTGAGAAAGTAGCCTTATGGCTTCCCGATAGGAAGCATTTTGTGGAATACACCTCTTTACAATCCGCGCTCCAATATTAGGGGGTATGAACACATTTATTGGTAGTCCACAGTCTTCAATTACCGAAGCTACGGCGTCCTCCAGATACCAGGTTCCAGTAGTTCCAAGCCTGCAGGTCGAACGATCCAACCGATAAAACCAGTCGTGGGCAATGATCTGGCTTGTCATAGCGTCATCCTCAGCAGAGGAACTTGTGTAGAAGAATCTCCCCATATTCACGCGCTCTATGGATTCCTTTTTTGTCCCAACCCCCAATTCTGCCGTCAGGGGTTGCCCTTGCTGCAAATACTGATAGATTCCTTTTGGGTTGATCATATTGTATTTCCTATCTACGTTTTCTATGGTTATAACCAGTTCGCTAGAAGGCAGATGCTCTGCAGAAGGTGAAATCTCATATAGGATTCTTGCACTTGTGGAGTTGGAGTCATCAAATGTTTGTATGATACCAAATACCACTTCACAGACCCGGATACGCCGGTATGCTTTCGATGTCCTGGTAAAGGTGATCCGTACTCTCTGATAGCCGGCCACGGGCGTTTCGGAAATGTAAGTACTATTCTTGTTATCTGTGACTACGTCCTCACTTAATAAAATCCCTTCTCCATCAAAAGCCTCAATGGTAAAGTCCGTAGCAAACTCGTTTGCTTTCTCGTCGAAAACGATCATAAAACCTACACTGCTCCGGTCGGCTGTGAAGAGAAACTCTAAGAACTGAGGCGTTTCAAAG
Source organism: uncultured Oscillospiraceae bacterium (assembly GCA_964489575.1). Lineage (GTDB taxonomy): Bacteria > Bacillota > Clostridia > Christensenellales > CAG-138 > Pelethousia. The sequence goes on from CAZAZI010000069.1 coordinate 5,136, forward strand.
ACGCCGTTTGATCCGGACATCTCTTGACTCCACCACCCAACCTCTCCATTCTCTGTATCCGGAAGATGATAGGTGCTGTCTAGGAGAAACTGGTTCTGTTCCATTGTTGCCAGCTTCTTTGACATTTCCATGATCCGGTTATGTGTCTGATATAGCCTTGAGATCTCTGCTTCACTGGATGCAAGTGGTGTCGCATCTTCTGCAGCATTGACATCAACCAGCTCAAACACCACTCTTAAGCTACTCCACCTTACATCAGGATAGGGGGTATATCCTTCGCTTACATTCACCATCAAGTAACCTCCTGAGCGGTCATAACCAGTTTTACACCATGCCAACGAGGCTCCGTACCGCTGAATCTGAATATTTTAGTTTCTGGGTATGAGACGTTAAACATGCCAGCACTGTCTCCCAATGCTGGATCCGGATATTCCACAGAAAAATATCCACCTAGCCGTAATAGCATGTGGAGATCCTTTATGGTATTTGCGGGGAGCCAGTCCCATTCTGCCGTTACTACGGTTCGAAAGCCGATCATCTCTTTTACCAGCTTGCCGTTTGCCATTGCGATTTCTTTACAGACTTCCTCCCCGCCTACTGTTACCTTACGGATCCTTGGCATTTGGACTCGGATGGCTCCTTTTGCAATCGATATGTTATCCAAATGCCACACCCCTTTGTCTGGCTACCCCTGTCAGAGGGTCAAAGATCGCCTCGGCTAGTACCTTGCCGTCCGGCAGCGTTACATTGATTACGATGGGCTGACTGCTCTGTGGCAAGATCCCTGCAAGCCCGTTAATGATTCCTTCTCCCATATTGGTCGTTAATTGATAGATCCCATTCATAGGGATGTTTGTTGGTATGCTGTCGTTAATCTGCTTTGTCACTTTCTGCATTTCTTTTGTGAATCCCTGACCTAACCCTTCTGCCATATGGGTTCCAATCCCGGAAAAGACAAGGGAAGGAGATTTAATCCCAAGAAAGCTCTCAATGCTGTCTACAATGCCTTTTACAAAGCTCTTGATTTTATCCCTAAGCCAGCTTGTCATGGAGGATATTCCTTGCCACAAACCGGTCACTATGTTTTTTCCTACTTCCACAATGGAAAACGCCGCTTTTCCTATGCCTGTTATTATGGCTTCCACGATTTGTGGCAGGCTTGCAACTAACTGTGGGAGTGCTTTAAGAAGGCCAGCGATGAGCTGCACAACCAAAGCGATACCCATTTCAACGATCTGGGGTAAATTTTGAGTAATGAAGTCCACGATTGCTGTAATAAGGGCGGGCAGAGCATCAATTAGCTGCGGCAGGGCAGCAAGAAGCCCTTCTGCCAGTCCGGTTATGAGGAAAAAGGCCGCTTCGAGGATTTTGTCCATACTACTTAAAAGTCCATTAACAATAGTGACTACTGCTTCTACCCCCGCCGGAATGAGTTCAGGCAGTGCTATGCCAATACCGCTCACAAGAGCAGTCACAAGCTGTACGGCCACACCAATGAGAAGTGGCAGATTATCAATCAGTGCTCCAACAATGGTCATCACCGCATCGGTAGCTGCCGGGATGAGTTCCGGCAGAAGGGAAAAAAGTGTGTTCAGTATCTGTGTAAACAGGGTCGTCACCGTCACAAGAAGTGTAGGAAGCAGGTCACCGACTGCCGATAGAATCGCATTCGTAGCTGCAGGAAGGGCTGACACTATATTCTCAAGGACAGGAACTATATTTTCAACTACTGCCTGAAAAGCCTCCACAAGGTTTCCCGTGAGATTCGTCATGTCCGCATTGGCATTCCCAAGTCCCGCTGTGAAGGAGCCCAGGGCAGCTTGAAAGAGTCCGATGGAACCGGTAATGGTCTCCGTGGATTCCTTCGCGAAGTTTCCGGCATACTGCTGCGTATTTTCAAAGAACATCTGCATGGCTATTTCGGCTTTTTCTGCTTGCGTTGCGCTTGCCCATGTGAAGTCCAGACCTTTTGCAAGTGCGTAGGCTTCAATGTTGGTGGCGTTCATGGCCACACCTAAATTGTCCATCATGGTGAAGTTGCCCTTGGCCGCACCTGCAACAGAATCAAGTGCCATCTGCATATCAATGCCCATGACAGATGCCATATCCGCCGCTCGCTGCATTGCTTTTTC
>CAZAZI010000070.1:0-7267 GCA_964489575.1 uncultured Oscillospiraceae bacterium
AAAGCCGAGGGCATCCCTTATGATAAGGGGCAGCGTTAGCTATGGCCAAGCTATATTTTCGCTATGGAGCCATGAGCTCCTCCAAAACGGCCAACGCCATCATGGTCAAGTATAATTACGGCGAACAAGGTCAGCGGGCCCTGCTCGTAAAGCCCGCCGTGGATATGCGGGACGGCGTGCATACCATCCGCTCCCGATCCGGCCTTTCCGATGAATGCGTGCTCTTTCACGAAATGGATTTGGAGGCCGTCAAGCGCGGTGAGTATGACTGCCTGATCGTAGACGAGGCCCAGTTCCTCACAAAAGAGCAAGTGGAGCTGTTGACGCAGCTGGTGGATGATTATAACGTACCCGTCATCTGCTACGGCCTACGGGCGGATTTTCGCGGCAACTTCTTCGAGGGCAGCCAATGGCTTATGGCCTGGGCGGATACCATCGAAGAGGTAAAAACCATTTGCTGGTGCGGCCGCAAAGCCATCTGCAACGCCCGGCTGGATGGGCAGGGCGGCGTTACCAAAACGGGCGAGCAGGTGGTGCTGGGCGCGGGCGATAAATACGTAGGTTTATGCAGGCGGCATTGGAAGCAGGGAGACCCCGGCCCGGGCCGCCGGAAGGGAGATAGTTAATGCGTTTTTACATTGCAAGCGGCTTGGAGAACCGGGCGCTGGCCAAGGATATGCTGACTTTCATCCAAGGGCGGGGCCATATGCCCGTTTACGATTGGACGGCTCACGGTGATGTACGGGGCCAGGGCGAGCAGCGGCTCTCTGAGGTGGCAGCCTCCGAATCCGGCGCGGTGCGGGATGCGGAGTTCGTGCTCATCATGCTGCCGGGCGGCTGTGGCACCCATACGGAGCTGGGCCTGGCTCTTGGCACCCGCTCCAACAAACGCATCCTCCTCTGGTCCGCCACGGGCAAAGAATTCGTCGACGGCCCGGATACCTGTGTCTTCTACCACCACAGGTCCGTAGAGCGCCTGGTCTGCTCCTATGCGGAGCTCAAGCAGCGCTTGGAATCCATCCTCTGATAGAAAGGAGTTAACTACGTTTGGTATCATTTGGAGCTACCTGGCGCTGGTTTGCACCTATCTGTTTTTCATCCTGGCATCCGTGGCGCTGGTGCTGTTCATCAAATGCATGCTGAAATACCTCAAGCAATAGCGGCGGGCGCTCCGGCAGGAAAACCATACAAAAAAGCCCGGCATTCGTAGCGCCGGGCTTATGTTTTGCCTGTCTATCTTGATTTTAGCCTTTCTTGCCGCCAAAGAGGTTTGCGAAGAACTGGCCCACGGAGGAAAAGAAGCCTGTCACCTTCTCGCCAATGGAGGAAACGAAGGCCTGGGCCTTGCCGGCCTTTTGGACGGTTTCCGTGAGGGAGATGAGCTGCTTTTTAAGCGCGTCCACATCCAGCTTTTCCAGCTTGCGGCAAAGGGCCAGAAGCTGCTCAACCTGCGCGTCCGTCACTTCGACATTATATTGCTTGGCGATCTTGCGAATTTCGGCTTTCACATCCTCGTCGGACATGTTCTGCGTTTGGTCGAGGATCTTCTTGAGTTCGTTGATCAGCCCGGCGGCTTCCTCACTGCCAATGTATTCAGCCAGCTCGCCGGTAACAACCAGCTCCTCCGCACCCACGGATTTGGCGAGATCCGAAAGGGATGTGCCGGTGATATCCTCATAGGCGCGGTAGATGCCGGTGAGCGCGGCTGTGCCGGATACGGCAAAGGGCGCGGTAACCATCACCTGCGCATCCGTAATACCGGCTGTGGTAAGGGCGTTGGCATACATCTCATTGGAGCACCAGTTAATGTTCTTGCTGCTGATGGAAAGGCCGGCGCCTTGCTCGAGCGTAGTGATATACACGCAGGAGAGGGCCACGCTGCCAATCTTTTTATCCGATACCAGCCCTTCGAGATAGGCGCGCTCCTCCGCGTTGGTCACGATAAGCTCGCTCACGCTGCCGCGCTCCAAGCCGAAATCGGCATAGACCTGCTCTATTTGGGCTTCATCCAAATTTGCGCCGATAACTACGCGGGATTGCCCGGCGTCGAGCGCCAGGACGGGCGCCACGAGCGCCAGCAGGAACAACCCGGCCAGGGCCGCCGCGATCCATTTCTTCATAATTTAAACCTCCGTAGGGCGGCTCCAGCCGCCTTATTTTCAAATTCGTACGCTACTATTATACCATACCCACCCACGTCATGTTTTAACGCATTGTGAATATTGGCTCCTTCAAATCGCCAAATAGGCCGAAAGGACGGCGAAAATCCGCCCAAATGCGGCCATGGCCACGTTCCTGCGCCGCCATGGCATAGAGGCGGGCTGATCGGGGCCGGCAGAGCTCATTATAGCATAAAAGAGGGCGGCTGGCCGCCCCCTTTTTTATTGAGTCTTTCCTTTTTATTTGTTATTATCGCGCTGCTTGAGACCGGTCAAGGTATCGTAGCCGCCGTTTGCGGCCAGGGATACGATCACAGCGTTAAACAGGCATAGAACCCCATCCGCCAAAGACCAGCAGCAGCCGAAATAGGCAGCGCCCAGCAGCACAACCAGGGCCACAAAGTAACTGAAAACCCTGGTGGGGATGCGGGCGATAAAGCTCACCCCTTTAAAAAACTGGGTAATCAGGCTGGTGGCCAAAACGGCGCCGGCATAAGTGCCCAGCATAGCCCACGTAAAAAAGTTTTCCATGGCATGTTCGCCTCCTCTTTAAGTTATTGTCCATATCTATTCCTGCAGGTTCGGGCCAATGTCTCCCTCCCGCCAGGCTTTTTGCTTTGGTATAGTATATAATATGGCCGTGCCTTGTCCGTGTGCAAAAACATAAGCGCCAAAACGGAGCAAACGCCCGAAACCGCAGTGGTTTGAGCGTTTAAGATATGCTATGATGGCCGCGCTTCCTGATCCTGGCCAAGGTTCCCTGGCCGTTTAATCCTTCAGATACGTCAAAAAACCGTTTGTATATTCGATGCCGCCATCCGGCAGTACCCAGGCGGCCTCTACGCCGTCCATGCCTGCCAGGAGGCGCTCTCCCTCCTCTAGTGAAAGGTTGAATACGGCGGTGGAAAGCGAATCGGCCGTGCCGGAATCGCCGCAAAGAATCGTAACCTGCAAGTAGTTCGTGGAAGGCATGAGGGTGTTGGGATCAATAATGTGGGAATACCGCACGCCGTCCACCACGTAATAGCGCTCGTAAATGCCGCTGGATACGATGGCGGCGTCATTGACCAGCACGTGCATAATTTCCGTTTTCTCGCTGCTTTTATCGGGGTTCTGAATGCCGATGTTCCAGCGCGTATCTCCATTGGAATCGGCTTCCAGCTTGGCGCCGATGGTGCGCACGTTGCCGCCCACGCTGATGATCAGCGAAGCCGCGCCCAGGCTTTCGGCATAAAGCGCCACCTGCTCCGTGGCATAGCCCTTGGCCGTGGAGCCCACGTCGAGCCGCATCTGCGGGTCTTTTAAATAGACGGTGGAAGCAGCCTCGTCGATCACAATATCCGCGATATCCGTATGCGCCGCCGCCTCCTGCAAAAGCGCCATCGGCGGGAGCTGGGCGTTTTCGGGATCAAGAAGTCCGGCCTCGCGGTAATCATGCCAGATGCTAAGAACCGCGCCCATTGCCACATTTACAGCCCCGCCCGTTTGGCTGTTGCGCTCGATCATGAGCTTGAGCAGCTCGATGATGCGGCTATCAACCCGCACCGGCGCGGCGCCGGCGTTGTCGTTGATGGTTTTGATGTTGTTGACGCCCTCGTAATCATGGTAGATATCATAAAGCTGGTGGTATTCCTCCAGCTTTACGCGCAGCTTTTCGGCCAGCTCCGTAAACTGCGCCTCGCTTTGCGCATAACCGGTGATGGTGGTTACGGTATCAAAAAGGGTCAAGAACTGCGCCCGGTAGCGCCGCTGCACACCGGGCATACAGCCAGAGGCGCAGAGCAGCGCGAGGCATAGAAAAAGGGCTGTCAGTCTTTTCATCTTCATACCTTTTACCATAGCATCTCATCTAAGAAAATCGGAGAGGCGCACGGGCGCTGCCTCTCCGACGCGAGTTATGCTTTGCTTATTTGCCGGCCTTAGCGATAGCGGCCATGAAATCGCCCACGGAAACGGTGACGGAGGCGGTAAGGTCTGCGCCTGCCGCATGGCCCGTTTCATCGACCGCGGTGCCGGCGACTTCGGCTGCGGTCTTGCCGGTGGCATAGGCGGCGAAGGCGGCAGCCTGCTCGTACCACTCCTTGCCGATGCCGGAGGCGGCCTTCATGCCGTAGCCTTCCTTGATCTCGTTCTTGGTTTGGAAGGTGGTATCGAGCGGGGTGGCGATCTTGCCCGCGGCGTTGAAGTTAATGTTGGCCTGGCTGGCGTCGATCACGCAGCTGGTTATAGCGCCCGCCTCATTGGTGGTGAGGGCTGCATAGGTGTTATAGATTTGCGCCAACCCTTCGGCATCGGCGGTGGCGTTGGTGGATTTGGCAATGCTCGTAACTGTGCCCACGCGCAGCTTATCCCCGCTGGATGCGCCAAGCTCGCCGGCGTTGGCCACGGCCTTGCTGACGACCTCGATAAAGTCCGTCACATGGATGGTAACGGAAGCCACGAGGTCGGCATCCGTAGCCAGGCCCGCGTCAACGGCGATGCCCTTCATTCCTCGGCGGTTTTGCCCACTACGTAGGCGGCAAAGGCGGCGGCCTGTTCGTTCCATTCCTTGCCGATGCCGGAAGCGGCCTTCATGCCGTAAGCCGCGCCCAGCTCGTTCTTGGTTTGGAAAGCGCTATCGAGCGCGGTGGTGATTGCGCCGTCCGCGCCAAAGTTGACGTTGCTCTGCGCCGCGTCGATTACGCAGGCGACGATCTTGCCGGCGCCGTCTACGGTAACGGCGGCGATGGTGGAATATCCTTGGGCCACGCCCGCGTCCACAGCGGTGGCGTCAGCCGAGCTGGCGATCGAAGTTACGACGGCAAGGCCGGTTTTGACCGCGCCTTCAGCGGTGGGGGCGGCTTTGCCGCAGCCCGCGGAGATGGCGGCCACGAGCGCAAAGGTCAGGGCGAGTGCAAAAAGCTTCTTCATTCGTTTCGTTTCCTCCATAAAGTTGGATAATTTTTATTTTATTTTAGATGCAGCCTCTGAAATGCCGGAGCCGTAAGCTTGAGCAAAACGGAGGTGGCAAATCCCGTGACGATACCCGAAAGGAGCAGGATCGGAAAATAGGGCCACAAAAAAGTACCGAGGATCAGCGAGGCCATCAATATCTGCCCGATGTTATGAAAAACCGCCCCGGCGACACTCAACAGAAGATAGCTTGTTTCATCCTTGTTAAGCGCCAGAACGAGCGCCATAACGCAAAAGGCGAACGACCCGCCCGCCAGGCTCAGCGCCCCGGCCACGGCCCCACGTGTAACTGCCACGAAGCCCGCCTTCAAGAGGGTCAGCCCCAGCGCATCGCGCCAGCCCAGCTGGAGCAGCGCGAACATCACCACGATGTTCGCCAGCCCCAGACGCACGCCCGGCACCGGCACAGGCGCCGGGATGAGCCCCTCGACCACCGAAAGCACCATGGCCAGCGCGAACAGCATACCTAGAAGCGCAATGCGTCTGGCGCCCACCGTTTTCGGGGTTTTTTTCAAAGGCTTTTCGTCCATTTCCTATCTTTCTCCCAAACGCCGCATGCGATACCCCATATCAACCGATCACGAGATCGGGCGCGCCGGAATCCGCTGCCGTACCCACGATCTTCATATAGACCTCATTGGGCAGGCAGGCCGCCATTTGCCCCGCAAGCCGCAGCTTGCCCGCGTGGATGCAGACCTTATCCGGGCAATCGGATTCGAGGAAGGCGATGCTTCCATCCGCATAGCGGTGAAAGACGACCTGCGGCAGCCCCTCGACGGAAAAGCTCTCCTCCTCCCCCGCTTGTAGCGCCACGGTCTCCACCAGCTCGGACCGGTAGTAGATCTCGGCATACGCGCCCGGCTTGGCAAAAGCGCCGCGCAAAACGGCCCATAGCAAAAGCCCGGCAACGGCAACGGCCGCGATGATCAGAATATCCCGCTTTCTCGCGAATTTCATGGCAGCCTCCATTCCGGCGGCAACGCGGCCTTACCCATCCGGCGCCCTCTTTTTCGTACGACCCGCCGCCCGCATACGGGCGGCTGATACATCATACTACAACTTGAAATCGCGGTCAATTCTTTAACAATCCTCATAGCGGACGCTATTCGCTCCTTTATAATATCCTCTGCCGCGAAAAAAGTCCGTTGCATTTACAACGGGTTTGACATTTTTTCGCAGTATACGCAGCCGAAGCCAAAAAATTGCCGGCCTGGCGGATTTAGTTTATGCAAAAAAAATAAAAGCCCCAAACCCTTAGGGATTTAGGACTTTTTGCTGGTCTGGGTGAGAGGATTTGAACCTCCGGCCTCTTGAACCCCATTTATTAAATTACGGGTTATGCAAAAGTGAGTTTTGTCCCTATTTCTCTAGGGTTTTTGTAACTTTTGCAACTTACTCAGAACATGAGAAAGAGCTATAAAAACGAACTTTTAGGTACTTATGGGTGTCAGCTTGGGTGTCAGATGGGCGTGATATTAGTGTTTCTTTTTTCGATGCCATTCTTTTAAATTATTTGCTTGTTGTTGAATACTGCTTTGCCATTCAGTTGGTCTCGGTTGTGGTGTAAATGGCTTGGTGGTATTAACCCTAATATATTCTTCGAAGTCTTCTAGTCTTACATATATTGGGCACCCTTGTTTTTTACCATGAGGTCTAAAACACGGCATTTTGTTCATTATATCCCGCGCAGTAGATTGTGAGCAACCAAAAATCTCAGAAACTTGTTTGCTGTTTAAAAAATCCATAATTCTCCCTACATAAAAGGGCGGGTATGCCCCGCCCCTGTCATTAATAGTTTTATTTCCCGGTCGTACCAAACCCTCCACGGCTCTCTCCGTCCAGACGCTCTACTTCTACAAACTCAATCTCGCCCATCTGAGACTTCATCGTTTTGTTGATCCGGAATTGGCAGAGGCGAGTGCCAGCAGGTATAACGGTGTCCCGCATGGCTAGAGCTGGAAAGCGCCAAACGTCGGAATCGCCCGAATAGCTATTATCAATAACTCCATATGAGTTGGTCTGGAGCACTCCAAAACTCTTAAACGCAGAGCTACGTGGCACGATGTTCGCTTCATGTCCAGCAGGCAGCGCCATAGATACGCCCAGCGAGATCAACTTAAATTCAAATTGTTTTAATTCAACGTCTTCGGCGGTGT
>CAZAZI010000071.1:0-7185 GCA_964489575.1 uncultured Oscillospiraceae bacterium
CATAAACCAAACACATGATATTATACTGGAAGCGCGCGGTTTCGTCAACTACCCGGCAAGAAATTTAGCCTATATACCGTATCTCGATGCCGCCGAAGACCACATCCCCGGTCAAGGTGAGCACGGATGTGGGGTTCGTAGGGCCGCCTTTGATCTCCACCCCGCCGAATACGCAGTTCGCTTTGTTCTCCAGCCGGATATGCGGCGGCAGGAATACGCTGCACCCGGCGAACACCACGTGGGCCTGGATCGTTGCGGCCGCGTTATCCCCCAGGGCTTTGACGCCTGTGAGATCCAGTTCGCCGCCGGCGAAAACATAATCCACCTTGCCGCCCGTGAGCGTTTCCATCCGTACCCGGCGATTTCCTTCGCCAAAGACGGCGCGTACATAGAGGAATCCCTCGCTCTCGCTGTATTCCATGGCTTCTTCGCCGTGCCTGTGGCGGCGCAGCCACCTTTCGTTCCAGCGGTTGCCCCAGCGGAAGCAGTCGATCAGCACGCCCAGGCCCAGCAGCACCAGACCCACCGGCCAGATCAGATCCCAATCAAGAACAAATGGCAGCGGCTGGCCCATATTGCGCAATAGGTAATAGAAGCCCACAAAGGCCATACCCAGGCCGATGGGGGCGATCTCTCCCACGAACCAGGCAATGCCCAGGCCCATCACCACGGCCGGCCAAACGATATCCCACACGCTGGGCGTAAGGCCAAAGCGGCGGCACAGCAGGAAAATAACCCCTAGGCCAATGAGCAGCAGGGCAAAGCCCAGGCCGTGCCATTTGCCGTGACGGCCCTTATCACCGCCCTTCTCTCCATCGCCGCAGCAGAAAGGGCCGTAACATACGCTATCCTCCTGCTCGGCCTGGCCCGCCTGCTGCTCCGGCTCTTGGCAGGCGGCTGCCGGACGTTCTACGCCCAACAGATCGTCCACCGTTACATGGAAGAGGGAAGCCAGCGTAGGCAGGATAGAGATATCCGGGCAGGAGATGCCGTTTTCCCATTTGCTCACGGCCTGCGGCGATATGCCCAGCTTTTCCGCAAGCTGCTCCTGCGTGAGGCCCGCCTCCTTGCGCAGGGACATGATCTTTTTGCCGATGGTCATATTATTGAGTTGCTCCATATTGATTCCGTCCTTTCCCACATTGGCTGATGCTATTTTCTTTTCTGGCCGGATTATCCCATGGGCGGCGCAAAAAAGCTATCAAGCATTTGGCGAACCGGGTTTTCAACTGCCGGTTGGGCGCTTCAACTTGCGGTTGAGCGCGGGCGTTGGAACGGTAAAACCAGTATACCACGCCGATGCCGGCCGGGCAATCGCCCGCGCCCGGCCGCCGGGCACTTGCTAGGGGCCGTAAAATGGATTAATATAAGAAGGATAAAAGCAAATGAAAAGGAAACGATTGCCATGAAATGGACGGAGATTACGGTGTTTACCACCGAGGAAGGGCTGGATGCGGTCTGTGGCCGCCTCTCCTTGCTGGGGATCGATCAGGTGCAGATCGAGCAGAGCCGGGAAAGCATCGAGCAGTTTTTGAGGGAAACCGCAAAATATTGGGATTATGCAGACCTCGACGAGCTGGTGGCCGGGGATGAGCCTTGCGTCAAGGCTTATCTATCCGAGGCGGCGGATAACGGCAGCATGGTGGAGGCCGTTTTCGCCTCTTTTAAAGAACTTAAGATGACCGACGTGGGCCTGGACCTAGGCAGCCTGCGGGTGGTCGTGCGCGAAACGGATGAAGAAGACTGGGCTAATAACTGGAAGCTATACTATAAGCCCCTGGCCATTGGCGAGCGGCTTTTGATATGCCCAAGCTGGGAGCAGGCGGAACCGCAGGGCCGGGTGCTCCTTTCGCTCGACCCGGGCATGGCCTTTGGAACAGGCGGGCATCATACCACCCGCATGTGCTTGGAATACCTGGAGCAGCGCGTGCGGGCGGGCGATGAGATGCTCGATCTGGGCTGTGGCAGCGGCATCCTTTCCATCGCGGCCCTGCTTTTGGGCGCTGTCCACGCCACCGGCGTGGATATCGACCCCATGGCGAAAAAGATCGCCGGGGAAAACGCCCGCCTCAACGGCATCGGCACGGAAGTTTACACCGTGCTGGCCGGGGATGTGCTCACAAACGAACCCCTGGCTGCGCGCCTGGCGCAAAAACAGTATGACGTAATCGCCGCCAACATCGTGGCGGATGTGATCATCGCCCTTTGCCCCTTGGCGCCGTCCCTGCTCAAAAAAGGAGGCTGCTTTATCATCAGCGGCGTCATCGCGGACCGTCTGGATGCGGTGCTTTCGGCCCTCGCGAAGAACGGCCTTAAGGCTGTGGATGTGAAGGCCGGCGAGGATTGGCGGGCCATTTTAGCGGAAAGGGCATAAGCATGAACCGATTTTTTGTAGATCCGGTACAAATTCAGGGGGATAAAGCCCGCATTGTAGGCGAGGATGTGAAGCATATCAGCCGGGTGCTCCGCCTGGGTACGGGTGATGAGATCGTGTTGTGCGACGGTGCCTGCACGGATTATCTGGTCCGCATCGACGAGGTAAAAAAGGAGGCCGTGTTTCTCACCATCCTGCACAGCGCCCCTTCCATAACCGAGCCGCAGCGCCGGGTCACCCTCTACCAGGGCCTGCCAAAGGCGGGCAAAATGGAGATCATCCTACAAAAATGCGTGGAGTTGGGCGTTTGGTCCGTGGTGCCTGTGATGGCGCGGCGCAGCGTGGTTAAACTGGGCCCGCAGGAGTTCGAGCCCAAGCGCCTCCGCTACCAGCGGATAGCCTACGAGGCTGCCAAGCAGGCGCGCCGCGGTATCATCCCCCAGGTCACCTCCCTCTCCCCTTCCTATGAGGAAACGGCTGTCGCCCGCCATGACCTTTTGCTTATCGCGGATGAGGAGGAGCGTGCCGCCTCCCTAAAAAAGGTGCTCCGGGCCAACCAGAACGCGCTGGATATCGGCCTGATCATCGGCCCGGAGGGCGGATTGGAACGCTGTGAGGTGGCCGGCCTGTGTGAGAGGGGCGGCCTTTGCCTCACCATGGGGCCGCGCGTACTGCGCACGGAAACGGCGGGCGTGGCCGCGCTGGCCATGATCCTCTATGAGCTGGGGGATATGGAATGAGCCGGCGCATCGCCTTTTTTACCCTGGGCTGCAAGGTGAATCAATTCGATACCGACGCCATGCGCGAGCTGTTCGAACAGGCCGGTTATGTGACTGTGGATTTTGACGAATCCGCGGATATTTACCTGATCAATACCTGCACCGTCACCAGCACTGGCGACCAGAAATCCCGCCAGATGATCTCCAGGGCGCACGCTAAAAACCCCCTGGCCAAGATCGTGGTGGCAGGCTGCTACGCCCAGCGCGATCCCGATCGGGTCCGCCTGTTGCCCGGCGTTTCCCTTTTGATCGGCTCCAAGGAGCGCGGCCGGATCGTGGAGTTGGTAGAAGGCTTAAAGGAGGGGCAGGCCCCCCTTTCCGCCGTGGGCGACCTGGCGGGTGAGCGCGCCTTCGAAGCCCTGGGGGCGACCCATGAAAGCCGTACCCGCGCCCAGCTGAAGATCCAGGAGGGCTGCGACCGCTTCTGCACATATTGCATCATCCCCTATGCCCGCGGCCCTCTCCGCTCGCGGCCATTGGCGGATATCCGTAGCCAATTCGGCCAATTGGCCGAAAATGGTTATCTGGAGGTGGTCCTTACCGGTATCCACCTGATGAGCTATGGCAAAGACCTTCAGGATGGCACGACATTGCTGGATGCGATCGCACAGGCGGAGGGTTTCCCCGCCATTCGCCGCATCCGCCTGGGTTCTTTGGAGCCGCAGCTGCTTTCGGAAGCATTCGTGGCGGGTTTGGCAAATCACGCCAAAGTGTGCCGCCAGTTTCACCTTTCCCTGCAAAGCGGCAGCGCCGGCGTGCTCAAACGCATGGGCCGCCGTTATACCCCGGCGGAATATGCCGCCTGTGCACAGCGCCTCAGGCAGGCCATGCCCGGCTGCGCCATCACCACGGATGTGATCGTGGGCTTTCCCGGCGAAACGGAGGCGGAGTTCGAGGAAACCCTGCGTTTTGTGGAGGAAACGGCGCTCTGCCGCATCCATGTGTTCCCCTATTCCCGCCGCGAGGGCACAGCCGCGGCTTCCATGCCCGGCCTTCTTTCCCGCGCAGTCAAGGCCCAGCGCGCCCGGCGGCTCTCCGCGTTGGCGCGTAAGCTGGAACAAAGCTACCTCGAAAGCATGGTGGGCACGGCTCAGGAGGTGCTCTTTGAAGAAGCCAAGGATGGCTTTATCGAGGGTTACACCGGCACCTACGCCCGCGTACGGGTCAGCGGCGGCCCCCCGGAGCTTGCGGGCCGGCTTTGCCAAGTGGATATCCGGCAGGCCGCAAGCGGCTTCCTGTCGGGCAGCATCATAGAATCATCGCATAAGGAGGAATAACCATGGAGAACTGCATCTTCTGCAAGATCGCCGCGGGCGAGATCCCATCCACCAAGGTCTATGAGGATGACGAGGTGATGGCCTTCAACGACCTGAACCCTCAGGCGCCCGTGCACGTGTTGATCATCCCCAAGAAGCACTATACCAGCATCCTCGATATCGAGGCGGACGGCGCGCCCATGGGCCGCATCTGCAAGGTAGCGAAGCAGCTCGCCAAGGAGCTTGGCGTGGATGAAAAGGGCTTCCGTTTGGTGATCAACACCGGCGATCACGGCGGGCAAACCGTGAAGCACCTGCACCTGCACCTCACGGGCGGCCGGTCTTTCGGCTGGCCCGCGGGCTAGAGAAAAGCCAAAAAGTGCCGGATATGCTTCCGGCACTTTTTTGATGCGCGGGGATCAGTCGAAATAATTCCCTACGTCGCTGTTGTTATACTGCTTGATCAGCTTGATGATGATGGAGCCGTCTTCCTGGGGCGTTTCCTCCAGAATTCTATATTTGGAGTGGCTCCGATCCATAATGGCCTTGTAATGGGCCACTTCTTCCTTGACTTTTTTCACCGCATAATCGTGGCCTAGGTCCTCCTTGAGCTGGAAATGCAGGGTCTGGCAGATGCAGGCCGCCTTGATTCGTTTCATGAATTTCACCTCCTTCTAACGGTTACGCGAAGGGTTCATGCATAACGTTTAAGATAAGAAAGCGCGTGGCCGTACAACTGGATTTATGCTGTCAGGCTACGCGCTGCAATTCTATTTTAGTTTATTTTTGCGCAAAATTTCAAATGTTTTTTGCGCAGGAGATGGCTTTACCCCTCCTTGAACTTGTTAAAGATGCCCTTGCGCACAGGCTTGGAATCTGAAACCTTATCGCCAAGCGAATCCGCCAGGCGCTTTACCATCTCCCGCTGCTCGTCGCTGAGCCGCTTGGGGATGCTCACGTTGGTGCGCACGAAAAGGTCGCCCCTGGCGCTGGAATTGAGCCTGGGAACCCCTTGCTCCTTGAGGCGGAAGGTGGTGCCGGGCTGGGTACCCTCGGGCACGGTGTATTTCACATTGCCCTTGAGCGTGGGCACCTGGATCTCTCCGCCCAGCACGGCCACGGTCATGGGCACGTCCATATCGATATAAAGATCGGTGCCCTTGCGGGTGAAGAGCTTATGCGCCTTTACGGTGATGGTGATGAAAAGGTCGCCGGCGGGGCCGCCCCGAAGGCCCGCCTCCCCCTCGCCCCGCATATTCAGCGTTTGCCCGTTGTCGATGCCGGCTGGCACGCTCACGGCGATGCGCTTGGATTTATTCACCCGGCCTCTGCCCTTGCAATCCTGGCAGGCTTCCTGGATGATCTTGCCCGTGCCGCTGCAGGCTTCGCAGGTGCGCACAGTGGAAAAGGAGCCAAACACCGTGTTCTGCTGCACGCGCACCTGGCCCGAGCCGCCGCAGGCCGCACATTGCGCGGGGGAAGTGCCGGGCTTGGCGCCCGTGCCGCCGCAAGTGGCGCAATTCTCCTCGCGGGGAACCAGGATTTCCTTCTTTACGCCAAAGGCCGCTTCCTCGAAGCTGATGGTCAGGTTATAACGCAGGTCACGGCCCTGCATAGGGCCGCTGCGGCTCTGATTGAAGCCGCCGCCAAAGCCGAAACCGCCCGTAAAGGCGGAGAAGATATCCTCAAAACCGCCAAAGCCGCCGCCATAGCCCCCGGCGGCCGCAGCTGAAGGATCAAAGGCGGCATGGCCAAACTGGTCATACTGCGCGCGCTTCTTTTCATCGGAGAGAACCTCGTAGGCCTCGTTGATATCCTTAAATTTCTGCTCCGCCTCTTTATCGCCCGGATGCAGATCGGGGTGATATTGCTTTGCCGCCTTGCGGAAAGCGCTTTTGATCTCCGCATCGCCGGCATCCTTATTCACACCCAAAACTTCGTAATAGTCCGCTTTTGCCAAATTCCCCAACGCTCCTATCTAGCCAGCCCGGCCGGGGCCCGCCAATATATACGCGGCCACAACGGGGCAAAAATCGATCCGGTGAATCGATTTTTGCGCCCCGGGGGCCACCCCTTTTTCAGGGCGGCCGCCACGGGCTGGTATGCTCTTATTTTATGCCCCTAAGGCGCTACTTGTTGTCGTCATCCACGACTTCGTATTCCGCATCCACCACGTTGTCGTCGTGGGGCGCGCCGTTGCCGCCTGCCGCGTTGCCGCCCATATCGGGGCCGGGCTGGGCCGTGCCGCCCTGCTGCTGGTAGATCTTGCCAAAGGCCTCGTAGGAGACCTCGGTCAGCTTTTCGCTGGCCTCCTTGATGGCTGCGTTATCCGTGCCCTCCAGAGCCTTGCGCACATTGGCCACCTCGGCTTCGATCTTGGCCTTATCCTCAGAGGAGAGCTTATCCCCCAGCTCCTTGATGGTTTTTTCTGTGGAGTATACCATGCTGTCCGCATGGTTGCGCACCTCGACCTCCTCCTTGCGGGCCTTATCCTCGCTGGCGAATTGCTCCGCCTCACGCACGGCCTTGTTGATCTCATCCTCGCTCAGGTTGGTGGAGGCGGTGATGGTCACCTTCTGCTCGTTGCCGGTGCCAAGATCCTTGGCGGAAACGTGCACGATGCCGTTGGCGTCGATATCAAAGCTGACCTCGATCTGGGGCACGCCGCGCGGCGCGGGCGCGATGCCGGCCAGCTGGAAGCGGCCCAGGGTTTTATTATATTGCGCAAGCTCGCGCTCGCCCTGGAGCACATGCACCTCGACGCTGGTCTGCCCAT
>CAZAZI010000072.1:0-7126 GCA_964489575.1 uncultured Oscillospiraceae bacterium
GCGCGGAGAAGAAGGTAAGATGGAAAAATAGTACTATAGTAAAAAGGAAGGCAAAGGGATAAGCAAAATGGGTGAAAAGAAAGCAAGAGGCGGCGGCCAATATTTTATTAGGGTTTATTTATGCAGTGGAACAAGCTCCAATCCATTGGGCAGCGAGGAGCTGGCTATATTTTGTCAATGCAGCGAAGAAGAGCCTTCTATTGATGAAGTAAAAAAGGGAGCTCTTATTCAATGGGTTAATAGGAACCCTAAATGTAAAAAGAATCAAAGCAACGAGAGTTACAGAATATCCAAACAGCCGGATGCTATGACGGTGGTTTTTATGGCTGATCGAGAGATACAAGCGTGCCTGGCTGCAAATCGTATTTTTCCATGCCTGGCCTCATGAGAAAGACGCCTCTCTCGAACATGAGCGAAGAACGGGCATGCTTCCAGTGTTACAATTCCCGCTCTGACGAATGATAAGAGGCGGAAATGTCTAGGTAAGGTATAAGGTTACAATAAAAGCTGGAAACAGCCCAAACAGGAATCTATCGAGCCTTTTGAATCAAGAGTTGCTTACTATTTGCGTAGAAGGATTTGGCAGGATGGGATTTTTATTATTGCCCCTTATACGATTCAGACTTTTATCTTTATTGAGCAGCTACTATGTATGCCGAGAGACACCCTGCGATTTGAATAACTTGGACTAAGGGCGTAAAACGCCTGAAAGAAAAGGACAAGCCATAAAAAGAGACTGCCGACAGATGCCGGTAGTCTCTTTTTTGCTTTGGAGGTGAGGGTCACTTAGGAAGCCGCTCCTTCCACGGGGGTGGGAAAGTAGGCAAGCAGCGCCTGCATGGTGCTTTCATCCAACGCAGCATAAACGAAATTGGTAGGTTGGAAAGAATAATACTTTTCTTCGGACATATAGTCTATGCTCATCTTGAACTGGACAAAGGGCTTGGTGACATCCGGCTGTTCATAGCCAGCGGATAAGAGGATGGATAAAAGGGCCCGGGATTCCTCTATGTTCAGCGTCCCCATATTCTTTTCCATGCCGGCATCCTCTTCTATCTGCTCATCTAACATGCCGTGCAGGTCGAGGTATTCGCTGTTGAACACCCCATTGTCCATTGCCGGTGATAGAATGGCCGATTCCCAGGAGCCCATACAGGAACCAAACCACGGGAATATTTAGGGTAAAGTCAAAGAAGACGCCCTGGCTGACAGGGGAGAGAATGGACGCCGATCCCGAAAGGACAATGCCGCAAAGGACGGAAATACACCGGGGCAAAAACAGGATCAGGCCCGATACGGTAAAGGCCGAAAAGCGGGTGCCGGTTAAGGAGACGCCGATAAGGGCGCAGGCGGTGATGAGGAGGGCGGCCGCAAAATAGGAAAGGGTTTGCAGCGCCAGGTATACGGGGGTAAATGTCTGGCCCATGAGCAGCACGCACAGGTAGCCCAAGAGGCGGGTAATAAAAATGGTTCCCCAAAGCCAGGTTATGACAGAAGCCGAAAGGCTGAGGTAAAGGCTCTTGCGGGTGATGGGCAGCGCATGGTAAAGGTCCGACGCGTTTCGCCGGAACAGGAAGGAAAAGGCTGTAAACACCAGCGGCACAGGCGCTAAGTATATATATGCAGAAAGGATGGGGGTAAGGTTCATATAGGTGTAGATGGAGCGGGTAATATTGGCGGTAAGAATGAGGAACAAGGTGATTACCACGGTAGTTATCAAAAGGGCAAGGCCCGGCATACGCAGGTTGCGCAGGCCTTCTACATAGATTTTTTTATCAAACCATTTCTGCTTCATTGCATACTCTCCATAGCATCTAAGCTTCCATCATCAAAGGAATAGCCCAGCGCCTCCATTTCATGGATGAACACTTCCTCCAGCGTCAGGGGCAGAATTTCAACGAGGAGGGGATTTTTAGCGCGAAGATTTTCCTGCACAGAATCCCTGTCGCCGCGCACAATGGCCAGCGCCACGGAGCCCTGCCTGGAAAAGCGCACCACATCCATTCCCTCAAACACCTGCCTGTCAAAGGCCTGCTTAAAGGCTACCTGCACCTTGAACAGGGAGGTTTTCAGGTTTTGGATGTCGCTTTCAAACACCAGGCCTCCCTTGTGCAACAGGGCCAGTTGGTCGCAGGTATCCTCCAACTCCCGCAGGGAGTGGCTGGCGATTACCGCCGTAGCGCCCCGCTGTTCCATCTCACCATAGATCACACGCTTTACTAGTTCCCGCATCACCGGGTCAAGGCCATCAAAGGTTTCATCCAGGAAGATATAATCCGCACAGCAGGAAAGGGCCAGGATCACCGCCGCCTGCCGCCGCATTCCCTTGGAAAAGGTGGAAAGGGCGGCCTTGGTATCCAGTTTGAACAGGTTGCTCAGTTCCACGAAGCGGGATATGGAAAAGGAAGGATAGGCCGCGGTGTAAAGAAGGGCCATACGGTTCATGTTGGATAGGGGTAGAAAATAGATATCATCCGAAACATAAACCATCCGTTGCTTTACGCCGGGGTTGTCGAATACAGGCGCACCGCTGATGGTGATGGCTCCGCGATCCGGTCGGTATACTCCCGCCATCAGGCGAATAAGGGTGGATTTGCCTGCGCCGTTGGAACCCACAAGGCCATAGATGCGGCCGCTCTCAATGGTACAGCTTAAATCATGGAGGGCTACGTGGCTGCCAAAGGTTTT
Source organism: uncultured Oscillospiraceae bacterium (assembly GCA_964489575.1). Taxonomy (GTDB): domain Bacteria; phylum Bacillota; class Clostridia; order Christensenellales; family CAG-138; genus Pelethousia. The sequence continues at coordinate 2,689 of CAZAZI010000072.1, forward strand.
TGTAATGCCTTTTACTTCGATCATACTGTTTCCTCTCCGGATCTTTTATCCGCCACCTTATCCACGAGGGCATGGATTGCATCCTTGGCCATGCCGGCTTCCATAAGTTCCAGCAGAAGCGCCGTAAACGCCTCCTGCTTCTTATGGGCGCGAAGGGAAAGCAGGGTTTGCGCATCGCGCGCAACAAAGCGCCCGCTGCCCGGAACGCTGAAGCACAGGCCCCGCCGTTCTAACTCGCTATAGGCTTTTTGCAGGGTGTTGGGGTTTACGCCCACGGAAACCGCTAAAGCCCGAACAGAAGGCAGGGGCGCTTCCGGCGGGTACGTTCCAAGCTGGATATGCTTTTCCAATTGAGCAATGACTTGCTCGTAAATGGGTACCCTGGAAAATTTGTCTATATCAAGCATAAGTCTCCTCTCATAGCATTAGCCGTACTATTACGGATAATACACATAGGATATAGGAGATGAGAGAGAATGTCAAGGGCTTTGAAACTATATTTTGCTCCGCATAAGGGCATGGATTGAACCATTGGCGAGGGTGGGGCGGCGGCGCGCCATGCCCAGCCTGGGGAATAAACACGCAAAGAGGGCCGACATTTTCTCTATGGTCCCCTTTGCGTGAGATTGCGGGCGGTTTCCGGTAGCGCTTACAGGCTTTGGCCAGTGGGCAGGATAATTTCCTGCTTGCCAAAAGGAGAATCCTCCCAGCGGACAAAGTAGCCCTGGTCGTGACTGCACACAGGGCAAATCTGGGGCGCGCCCATGGCATGGTGAATATGACCGCAGTTGAGGCATATGAAGGTGGTGGGGGTTCCGTTATCAAAGAGTTGATTCTGGTGCATAAGCTGGGCGTATCTGGAAAAGCGCTCGCTGTGGATTTTTTCGATCTCCGCGATCATATGGAAGGAGGCCGCAATGGCTGAAAACCCTTCTTCTTTGGCTTTGTCCCCAAAGGATTTGTAAATGCTGTTGTACTCATCCGCTTCGTGCTTTGCGGCACAATCCAGAAGTATGGCCAAGTCTGTGGAGTAATCGACAGGATAATTGGCGCACATAGAGATTTCCTGCCCGTGAAACGCCTGTAAATGGTTATAAAAGATCTCCGCATGCTCCTTCTCCTGGTTGGCGGTATAGTGAAAGAGCCAATACAGAACCTGTAACTTCTGGCTTTTTGCCTGACCCGCCGCCAATTCATAACGCCGCCAGGCCTGGCACTCCCCGGCAAAGGCCCTAAGAAGGTTTTCTTTTGTAACACTATCTTTCAATGCAGCCATGATAATTCCTCCAATTTTTGTTTAGTATCATTCTTTCCTATTTGCTTCCGGTTTATAAATCCACCGTTGGTTCGGTAAATTTTGGAGGGAAGATGGGTGTAAACTTCTAGCTATTTGCCGACCTGCCTTGCTATGCGTAAAAACCTATAAATGGCTGCCCCTGGTATTCAGCATCTGGAGATATCTGTCGAATTTGATGCAAAGGGGTAGAATGTATATTAAAATATGTAGGTTTATGTCGAATATAAATACATAAGCACAATAGCGCCGAAATTACGTAGCCCATGGAACGGGGGAATGTGTGGGAGATGAGTGAATGATAAAATGCTTTGAGAAGCGCCGGGGCTGGGCGATCTGGCGGCCCGCCCAACCGGTCTTCCTTTGAAGCAACTATGGACAGGCTGTTTTTCAAGGCGGATGGGGACATGCCCTTCTCACTTGATATGGATGACTTCAAAGCAACCAACCATGGCTTTGGATATAAGCGGGGGAGACGCCCTAAGGCAAATTATGAAGACCACCGCCCGGGCAAACAGATGGAGCGATGGAATTCCTTAATAATATAAAACATTTGGAGGGAGATAGTATGAAAAATCTATCTATCAGCAAGAAACTCATTATTGGCTTCCTTATCGTAGCATGCATTGCGGGCGTTGTGGGAGGCATTGGCCTGATCAACGTTACGGCTTTACGCGACTCAGACAAGTTGCTGTATGAAGAAAATACGTTAGGGATCGTGTATTCGGGAGATGCCAATACCTATTACCAAAGACTTAGATATAACTTCGCCGAGATGATCATATTGAAAGACGATACCCAGAAGGCTGATTATATAAGCAAATTTAACAGCTTCATCACGGCCATTGACGATAACCTGAGAAACTACGAGGCTGGAATTATTACGGAAACGGATCGTAACCTGTTTGATCCTCTAAAGGCCGACTGGGAACACTATAGATCATATATACAGCAAGCGATTCAGCTTGTAGAGGCGGGGCAGTATGAACAGGCGCAAAGGGTGCTTCTCGAGGACGCCGACGCGGTGAGCGGTTCCCTGATGGATTCTTTTGAAAAATTATATCAATATAATGCCACCGGAGCCGAGACAAGGTTTGTCAGCAACTCGGCGCGTGCAAATACCGCTGTATGGGCTATGAATATTGCAGTCTTTACCGCGGTGACGATCGCTGTTGCGCTTGGCCTATCTATTGCCCGTATGATCAGCAAGCCGCTCAATAGGATGGTGGAAGCCGCCGACAAGCTTGCAGATGGGGATTTCAATATTGACATTGCGGCCGATTCCAAGGATGAAACCGGCATGCTGGCAAAGAGCTTTGGGCACATGGCGGACACCTTAAAGACGATCATAGCCGATCTTACACGCGGGCTGGGGGCATTTGCGGATGGTAACTTTGCGCTGGACAGCCAAGCTCAGGAAAGCTATGTCGGCGATTACTACCCCCTGTTGGATTCCATACGCAAGATGCGGGATAATCTAAGCGATACGCTCTGGCACATCAATGTGGCTTCCGAGCAGGTGGCCACAGGCTCCAATCAGGTATCCAGCGGCGCGCAGGCGCTGGCGGCGGGTTCTACCGAGCAGGCGGCTTCCGTGCAGCAGCTTTCCGCCTCCATTGAACGCATCGCGGAGCAGGCGGAACAGAATTCGGCCACGGTCGTGGTTGCGGCAAAATCCGTGCAGCAGACCGACGTGGATGTAAATGCCGGAAACGAGCACATGAAACAACTCACCCAAGCAATGACGGACATCGGTTCTTCCTCCAACCAGATTGCCAACATCACCAAGGTTATCGAGGATATCGCGTTCCAAACCAATATTCTGGCGCTCAACGCCGCGATTGAAGCGGCCCGGGCCGGCAGCGCCGGAAAGGGATTTGCCGTGGTGGCTGATGAAGTCCGAAACCTTGCCGCAAAATCGGCGGAAGCCGCCAAACAAACGGGTGATCTGATTCAATCTTCCGTTGATACCGTGGCAAGGGGCACGCAGATCACCCATCAAACAGCGCAGATACTCAAGAATGTGGGCGCAAGCGCTACCGAGATAGTCGACAGCTTCGGAAAGATCGAGCAATCCATTGCCGAACAGACAACCGCGATCGAGCAGATCAAGCAGGGCATTGCCCAGATTTCCGCAGTTGTACAAACCAATGCCGCCACTGCGGAAGAGAACTCGGCCACATCTGAGGAAATGTCCGCCCAAGCGACCACGCTGCGGCACGAAGTAGGCAAATTCAAGCTGGCTGCCGATAATTGATGATGGAGGTGGATGGATATGGAGCTTAACGAACGGCTGCACGCAGGCAATCAGGCGGAGAAGCTTGGTGCGCGGTATCTTACCTTCCGCACGGATGGCCAGCTTTTCGGCCTCCTCATTACGGAGATCGTTCAGATCACCCAGGTACAGGAAATCATAGGCCTGCCGGAGCAACCGTATTATGTGAAGGGCATTATCAACCTAAGGGGGCAGATCATTCCCGTGATCGATGTGCGATTGCGCTTTGGAAAGCCCGAGGCGAACTATACCGAGCGCACTTGCATCGTCATCATACATGTGCGGGGAAGCGACTTCGGACTGATCGTTGATGAAGTGGATGAAGTTACCGACATTCTGCCGGAGCAGATCTCTGCGCCGCCCAAGATCAGCGTGGATGGGGATAATGTGAACGCATATATCACTGGGGTTGCGAAGTTGAAGGCAAGCAATGGCCAGAAGGATCGGGTAGCCCTGCTCCTTCATGCCGCTAAAATCCTCGGAGAAACCGAGGTTAGCTCCCTTTCACAGGCTGCGGGGGATTTGGCATAAGCCTAAGCCGGAGCAAATCCTATGAGAAGGCGCGCAATAGGGAAAAACCATAGAAGAAGAAATGCCTGTCAATGTGACGGGCGTTTCTTTTTGCGGCTTTTCAGGGGTATAATATGGTTATATTGAGAAGCTAAAAACCTATCCGAAAGAGATCGGCGGTATGCGCGGCATAAAACTTCCTGGCGTATCCGGCCTTGCGGTAGGCCGCATACACACCGTTATCCCATTTGTTTTCCGCTTTATACAGCCGATATGTTTATGTTCCCGATACTACTTCTCGGTGTGCCAGCTTTTTTTGATGGTGAGGATATTTATGCTATCCGCATAGGCATAATCCA
>CAZAZI010000073.1:0-7103 GCA_964489575.1 uncultured Oscillospiraceae bacterium
CGGAACGCGCCTCGCTCATGGTCATCAACGAGATCGCCGACGCGGCGGGCGTATCCGTGCCCTCGGTTACGCGCCTTGCTAAAAAGCTGGGATATAGCGGCTTTTTGGATTTTCGTGTTTCCCTCGCCAGCGGCTCATCCTCCCTGGAATCCCTCAAGTCCGACCCGATCCGCGAATCCGATTCCGATGAAGACGTAATCGAAAAGGCCTTTCTGGCCTCCATGCGCGCTTTGGAAGATACCCTCAAGGCCATCGATAAGCATAAGCTGGCCGAGCTGGCGCAGCGCATCGCCAAGGCCGGCCGCATCTACATCTACGGCACGGCCGCCAGCGCCCTCACCGCGCAGGATGTGGCAGCCCAGCTCAATTTCTTAGGATATGACGCCATCGCCGTTTCCGACCCGCTGGTGATGGGGGTCTACACCCGGCGCTTTTCTTCCAAAGATGTGTTCATCGGCATCTCCCGCAGCGGCCGCACAAAGCTTTTGATCGACGGGCTCAAGGAGGCCAGCGCCGGCGGCGCATACTGCGCCTTTTTCAGCAATTATGTCAATTCCCCGGCTGCTTCCATTGCGGATTGCTTCTTCTGTACCAGCCGCATCGACGATATGAAATCCGTCGTGGGGCAGGAATCCAACCTCTCCATGCTGGCGGCCGTGGGCGCGCTGGTCATGGTTGTGGCCCGCCGCACGGATCGCGATCGTTTCTAACATGGTTTTTGCGGATTATCACACCCACACCGTGTTCAGCCATGGCAAGGGCACCCCGGAGCAAAACGTACAGGCCGCGATCCAACGCGGCCTTTGTGCTGTAGCCATTTCCGAGCACGGCCCCGGTCACCTCTTTTACGGGGTGCGCGGCGCACAGCTCCTGACCCTGCGGCGGGAGGTGGACAGGCTGGCAGCCAAATACGCCGCGCAGATCGAGGTGCTGATGGGCATCGAGTGCAACCTCACCGGCTTTGGCCGCTGCGACATGCCCGCCGACCCGCGCCTCCCCCCCTTTGATGTGGCATTGCTTGCCTATCATAAAGGCGTTTGCCCCCGGGATGGCCTGTGCCTGGCCCACTCGCTCGAAGCCATGGCGGGCGGCAAAGCAAACCCCGTGCGCACAGCCGAGGCCCTTTTGGCCGCGGCCGAAAAATATCATATCTCTATGTTCAGCCACCCCGGCCTATATGTGGCGGCGGATATCCCCACCCTGGCCAAGGGCGCCAGGGAGCTGGGCGTGCTGTTGGAACTCAACAGCGCCCGCGTCACCATGACGGCTGCGCAGATTCGCCAGGCCGCGGCTGCCGGCGCCTCCTTCATCATCGGCAGCGACGCCCATTCGCCCACGCGCGTAGGGGATTTTGAGCTGGGCCTTAACGCCGCCCAGGAGGCGGGCGTGCTGGGCCAAGTCGCCAATTGGAAAGAAGCATAGGCCGCTTTTAATAGACCAACGCAAAGAGAGGTACCCTCCATGAAGATCGCAGTCATCACAGGCGCATCCAGCGGCATCGGCCAGGAATTCGTCCGCTCCTTGGATAAGGCGGCGCAGTTCGATGAGATTTGGCTTATCGCCCGCAGGCTGGAGCGGCTGGAAGCGCTGGCGCTGGAAACCCGCGCCAAGGCCCGGCGCATCTCCCTGGATTTGACCAAGGAAGAGAGCATCGCCGCCTACGCGCATCTTTTAGAGGAGCATACGCCGCAGATCGCCGTACTGGTCAATGCCAGCGGCTTTGGCAAATTCAAGGCCTTTGAAGAAGAGCCGCTGGCCGTTTACAACGAGATGATCGACCTCAACGCCAAGGCGCTGATGGCCATGACATACGCATCCCTGCCCTATATGGAGCGAGGCGGCCGCATCTATGAAATGGGCTCGCTCTCGGCCTTCCAGCCGGTGCCCTACATCAACGTATACGCGGCCACCAAGGCCTTTGTGCTCAGCTTTACCCGCGCGCTTAACGCGGAGCTGAAGGGCCGGGGCATCCGGGCCATGGCCATTTGCCCGGGCTGGGTAAAAACCGAGTTTTTCGACCACGCCATGAGCGATTCCACCATCACCTACTTCAACCGCTATTATGAGGCCAAGGATGTGGTGCGCCGCGCCCTGCGGGATATGGATAAAGGCAAAGATGTTTCCATCGTCGGCTTTCCCATCCGCGCGCAGGTGCTTTTGACCAAGCTCCTGCCCCACCGGCTGGTGATGAAGATCTGGCTCAAGCAGCAAAAGAAAGCATAGCGAACTATTGAACGGCAAATGCCCGGCGCGGATGCGCCGGGCATTTGCTTGTCAAAAAAGTGGCCGCTGCCACTTTTTTGAGGATGCACGCTTTGCCTAAAACGCTGCGCGTTTCCGGGCGGCAAAGCGTGAAGAGCAAGAAAGCCTGCGGCTTTCATCCATTTCGGCGTACATGCCGCCGAAGCCGGAATAGAAGTCAAGGGGCTACGGCCCCTTGACAATCCCGGGTTTTTTGGCACTCTGAGGCCCGGCGCAAATGCGCTGGGCCCTTCTTTATCGATATTCTCTACCATCAAGCTAACAAACGGCCTTCAGGCTTGACAATCCTGACAAAGGCCGGGCCCCGCGCTCGCCGTCCGTGAAGGACCCGCGTAGGCTTTGGCCATAAAGCGCGCTTCATCCACGATAACGCGCTCGTGCTCACCCTCGGCGATGGGGCCGGTCTCGTCAAAGGCGGCCACGCGAAAGATCAAGCGCCGCCCGTCGATGGATAACAGCTCGCTTTGTGCATAGGCTACGCCGCCGGGAGGCGTAGCGCGCTGATGCCGCAGGGCAAGCAGCGTGCCCACGGTGGCTTGGCCGCGCTCCAGGTGCGGCTGCACGCTCTCCCAGGCCGCCTGCTCCATCATGGCCGCCACGGCCGGGGTGGCCAGCACATCCAAGGTTCCGCTGCCTATCGCCCTGGCTGTCAGCTCCTCTGTTACCCGCTTTTCGCAGCGGCCCTTGCATCCCGCTTCCAGCATATCGTTTGCCTCCCTTGGCGCATTTTTTCTTAGCATACCACGCTCGATGGACTTGCGCCACCGGATATGGTAGAATAGCCAGCGTAGATACTTTAATGAAAGGAGGAGGATGGTTACGTACCTTTGCCCCCTCTTCTCGGGCTCATCCGGCAACGCCACATTGGTAGAGGCCGGCGGCGCGCGCATCCTGGTGGATGCGGGCAAACCGGGGAACTGCCTGGCAGCCGCCCTACGGTGCGCCGGCATACCGCCCGAATCCATAGCGGCCTTGCTCATCACCCACGAGCACATCGACCATGTGCGCGGCGCGGGCGTTTTTTCGCGGCGCTACGGCGTGCCCATTTATGCCAACGCCGGTACCTGGGAAGGCATGGCCCCCCTTATTGGGGAGATCGCTCCTGCGAACATCCGCGTATTCGCCACGGAGCATGGCTTTTTTATCAAGGACGCAGCCGTTTTCCCCTTTAAAACCCCGCACGACGCGCGGGAATCCGTAGGCTACCGCTTTGAGGCGGAAGGCCGCGCCATGGTGGTGATGACGGATATCGGCCATGCCGATCCCCTGTTGCTCGCGTGCGCCGCGGGCAGCGACCTGGTGCTGATCGAAGCCAACCACGACCCGGAGCTGGTGCGCTCCTGCCGCTATCCCTTTCTCACCAAGCAGCGCATCCTTTCGGATAACGGCCACCTTTCCAACGAGAACGCGGGCCGCGCGCTGGCCCGGCTTTATCGCACCGGCGTGCGGCGAGCCATATTGGCCCACCTGAGCCGGGATAACAATTTCGAGGAGCTTGCCCTCTCCACCGTGCGCGAACAGCTGCGCCTGGCGGATATCCCGGACGAGGCCTTTGATCTGGCCGTGGCCCGGCGGGATGAGGTGACGGGTATGTTTAAGATCGCGGAGGGCTGAAAGCTATGCGTATCCGCATCCTCTGCATCGGCAAATTGAAGGAGCGCTTTTACAAAGACGCTTGCGCGGAATTCTGCAAGCGCCTTTCCCGCTATGCGCAGGTTGAGATCGTGGAGCTGCCGGATGAAAAAGCCCCGGAGCAGCTTTCCGAGGCGCAAAAGGCGCAGGTGAAAGCCGCCGAGGGGAGCCGCGTGCTCTCGCGCATTGGCGAGGGCGAGCTGGCCGTGGCGCTGGATATCGCCGGGGAGCCGCTTTCCTCACCCCAGCTCGCGGCCCGCATGCAGGGCTGGCTCAATAGCGGCAAGAGCCGCCTCTGCTTTCTCATCGGCGGCTCGCTGGGCCTTGCGCCGGAAGTGCTCGCGCGGGCGGACGCGCGCATCTCCTTTGGCCCGCCCACCTTTTCCCACCAGCTCTTCCGCGTGATGCTGCTCGAGCAGCTTTACCGGGCCTGCAAGATCAACGCCGGGGAACCATATCACAAATAGGCCCTGCGCGGGCGGCGGGCGCGGGGCCCGGACTTTGTGACGACCGTTAAGGCAAAAGGCCGTTTGTTGGCTTTGCGCGTACAGAAACCTCCCGGTGGATTGTCCTTCCTCCTCTTTTTCCCCGGCTTGTTTTATGGTATGATAAAATGATTGAATATCTGAATTTAGGAGGTACCTATCCCATGCCCGACGAACGCGCCCTGCCCGCCCTGCAAAAGCTGGACGAGCTGCATATACCCTATACGCTCTACGAACACAAGCTGGCCCTTACCATGGAGGATTGCGAGGGTATCGGCAGCGATATCGGTGCGGCGCATTTCAAAAATCTTTTCCTCACCACCCGCGCGGGCGATAAATTTTACCTGGCCCTGCTCAAGGCGGATAAGAAATTCCACACAGGCGTCGTCAGCCGCCAGCTGGGCAGCGAGCGCCTCTGCTTTGCCTCGGCCGAGCAGCTCAAGGAAAAGCTGGGCCTCGAGGCGGGTTCCGTAACCCCCCTGGCCCTGATCAACGATAAGGACCACAGCATCACCGTGGCCATCGATAAGGATATCATGGCCCACCCTCTGCTTTGCATGCACCCGCTGATCAGCAATACCACCGTAGCCGTTTCCCGCATGGATATGGTTCGCTATATCAAGGCCTGCGGCAATGACTATAAGTACATCGCCGTGGATGACGGCGAGCGGGAGGAAAGCTGTGATGCTGGAATATAAATACGATACGCAGCTGCTGATCGAGGGCGACGGCCTTGATGAAGACGCCGTCAACGCCTATTTCGCGGCCAACCTCGAGGGGGATTCCCTGCTGGCCGTGGGCGATAAAAAGCTGCTCAAAATCCATTTTCACACCAACAGGCCCTGGGAAGTGCTAGCGTATTGCGCTACTTTGGGCGAGATCTACGATATCGTCGTCGAGGATATGGACAGGCAGTCCAGGGGCCTGCAAGGATAGGCGCCAATCAGAATAAGAAAGGGCGTAAAACCAATGGAAGAGCGCATCACCTCTAAAAATTTCATCGAGGAGTTCATCGAGCAGGATATCCGGGAAAAGGGCCTCACGCATATCCAGACCCGCTTCCCGCCCGAGCCCAACGGCTATCTGCACATCGGCCACGCCAAGGCCCTGGCCATCGATTTCTCCATGGCTGAGAGGTTTGGCGGCACCTGCAACCTCCGCTTTGACGACACCAACCCCACCAAGGAAGACGAGGAATACGTAGACGCCATCATGGACGATATCCGCTGGATGGGTTTCCATTGGGATCATGTGTTTTTCGGCTCGGATTATTTCGATACCTGCTACGAGCTGGCCGTCAAGCTGATCAAAAAAGGCATGGCCTACGTTTGCGACCTGAGCAAGGACGAGCTGCGCGAATACCGCGGCACCCTCACCGAGCCGGGCCGCAACAGCCCCTGGCGGGATCGCTCCATCGGGGAAAATCTCGACCTGTTCGAGCGCATGAAAAACGGCGAGTTCGCCGATGGCAGCCGCACCCTCAGGGCCAAGATCGACATGGCCGCGCCCAATATCAACATGCGCGACCCGGCGATGTACCGCATCATCCACATGGCGCACCACCACACAGGCGACAAATGGTGCATCTACCCCATGTATGATTTCGCCCACCCCATTCAGGATGCCATCGAGGGTGTAACCCACTCCCTCTGTTCGCTGGAATATGAGGATCACCGCCCCCTCTACGACTGGGTGGTGGAGCAATGCGAGTTCGAACACAAGCCCCGCCAGATCGAATTCGCCAGGCTCAACCTTACCAACACCCTGATGAGCAAGCGCTATTTGCGCCGCCTGGTCGAGGAAGGCTACGTTTCCGGCTGGGACGACCCGCGCATGCCCACCCTCTGCGGCCTGCGCCGCCGGGGCTATACGGCGGAATCCATCCGCGATTTCCTCACCCGCGTGGGCGTGGCGAAGGCGGATTCCATCGTGGAAACGGCCATGCTCGAGCATTGCGTGCGCGAGGATCTCAACGCCCACGCCTCCCGGATGATGGCCGTGCTGGACCCCATCCGCCTGGTCATCGAAAACTGGCCCGAAGGCGCCTTTGAGGATGTAACGATCGAAAACCTGCCGGGCGATGAATCCGCAGGCAGCCGCCTTCTGCCCTTTGGCCGGGAGCTGTACATCGAGCGGGAGGATTTCAGCTACGACCCGCCCAAGAAATATTTCCGCCTCAAGCCCGATGGCGAGGTGCGCCTCAAAGGGGCATACATCATCAAATGCAGCCGCTATGAAACGGATGCGGATGGCAATGTGACCGCCGTCTACTGCACCTACGACCCGGATAGCCACAGCGGCGAGCAGCAGCGCAAGGTCAAGGGTACCCTGCATTGGCTGCCCGCACAGGCCGCCGTAGCAGCGGAATTCCGCCTCTATGAAGACCTGCTCCTGCCCGCGTCTGCCGAAACGGCGGAGCTTGAATTCACCGAGCGCCTCAACCCCGCCTCCATCCGCAAGCTGCGGGGCTTTGTGGAGCCGGCCCTGGCCGCCTGCCCGGCAGGCAGCCGCTACCAGTTCATGCGGGTGGGCTATTTCTGCGCAGACCTTGACCACACCGCCGCGGCCCCGGTCTTCAACCGCATCGTAGGCCTTAAAGACAGCTTCAAGGTGGAGAATTAATATGCAGGTAAGAACGCGCTTCGCCCCTTCTCCCACCGGCTATATGCACATCGGCAACCTACGCAGCGGGCTGTACGCTTACCTTTTCGCCCGCAAGCACGG
>CAZAZI010000074.1:0-7092 GCA_964489575.1 uncultured Oscillospiraceae bacterium
TGATGCGCACATTGGGCGCTTCCAAGCTGCAAATCTTGACGATGGCCGTTTTGCCAGCCTCCGTTCCCACCATCATGAGCGCGCTCAAGATCAGCGTGGGCATGAGCTGGGTTGGCGTGATCGTAGGGGAATACCTGGTTTCCAAGGCGGGGCTGGGCTACCTTATCGTATACGGCGGGCAGGTGTTCAACCTCGATTTGGTGATGGCCAGCATTGTGATCCTGTGCGTGCTGGCGGCGCTGATGTATTACGCCGTAGCCTATCTGGAGCGCCGCATCGGCCAGCGCATGGTTTAGCCCGCCCACATGTAAATCCAAACTTAGCCCTCGAAACCGCAGGGGGTCAGTTCCCCCTTCCTTCGTGCTTTAGGGCAGCAATAAAAGCGCGCCCTCCGGATATTTGCCGCCGAGGGTAAGGATGCCCATGCTGCGCTTGGAGCCGCCCCGGGGAAAGCTGGGGCTGCCGGGGTTCATCAGGAGCAGATCCCCGCCCTCATCCAGAAAGGGCATGTGGGTATGGCCAAAGAGGGCGATGCCGCAGCCAAGCTCCCGCGCCCGCAGGGCCACGCGCAGAGGGCTATCCTTGACGCCATAGCTATGGCCGTGGCAAAGGAAGACGCGCGCCCCCGAAAGCTCCACCACCCGCTCGCGCGGCCCGGCTGTGAAGGCGTCCATATTGCCGCAAACGGCATATACGGGCTTACCCGCCGCCGCCAGGGCAACCGAGTCGGAAATATAATCTCCCAGATGGAGCCAGGCGTCTACGGTTCCGGCCGCGGCCAGGCAGGCGCTAAGGGCCCATTCCTCCCCGTGGGTATCGCTGAGGACGCCGATCCTCATTGCAGCGCTTCTTCCCCGGCAAGTGCGGCGCAAAGGGCTTCGAGCGCCCGCTTGCGGTGGCTCACTCCGTTCTTTTCCTCCGCGCTTAATTCCGCGAACGCCTTGCCAAGCGGCGGGTAAAAAAAGAGCGGGTCGTAGCCGAAGCCGCCTTGGCCCAGGGGTGCGCGCAGCAGGCGGCCCACCGCCTCGCCCCGCACGACGATGGGTTCCCTGCCCCGCCGCACAAGGGCCACCGCGCTCACGAAGCGGCAGCCGCGCGCATCATCCGCCACATCCGCCATATCGGCCAGGAGCTTTTTGTTGTTCGCAGCGTCGTCATGGCCGTCACCGGCATAGCGGGCGCTGTAGATGCCCGGCGCACCGCCCAAGGCATCCACCATCAGGCCGCTGTCGTCACTGAGGGCCGCGTCCGCCCCGGGGCAGGCGGCGAGGATTTCCATCGCCTTTTTCAGGGCGTTGGCTTCGAAGGTATCTCCATCCTCCACCACGTCGATCTCGATGCCCGCCTCCCTAAGGGTGCGGATATCCGTGAAATAACCGCCCAATATCGCTTTGATCTCCCGTACCTTGTGGGCGTTGTTGGATGCGATGATCAGCCGCATGCGTTTTTCTCCTTTGTATGCTTATCTTTTGTTTACATCCCTGTTATTTGAATTCGTTCACATAGGCGGAAATGCTCGCCTCGCTGGCATGCAGGGCATATTCCTTGCCCTCCACGTAGATATCCGCCCCGTATACGCTCTCCAGCTCGTTGGCCGTGAGGGCGATGGCGGTTTGCAAAGCCTCGCAGAGGCCCTCGGTATCCGCCACCGCCTTGAATGCAGCCGATAGATCCACACAGACCACGCCATCGGCGATATAAGCGCTCAAAAGCTCGGTATCCGCCGGAAAGCCGGCCAGGCCCGCGTCCTTGGGCCCATCCACCAGCGCCTGCATCACAGAGGTCAGTGTGGGCTGCGCCTCGCCATAGCGGGTCACGGGCACGTTGAGGCTGGCCGAGTCATTGGGGAAATAAAGGGTCATGGCGTGGGCGCTATTGCCGGACACGGCCACTTCCCCATCCTCCGCATTGAGCGGCAGGGTAGAGAACGCGCCGGATATATCCGTGCCGTGGGGCAGGGCCGCCGCCTTGGCCCCATCCAGCGTGATGCGCACGGTTTCGATGGAGTCGAATTCCGTGAGCGTATTGACGATGCCGGTAACCATGGCCTTTTCGGCCTGTGCATCCGCCAGCTCCGTAAGGCCCGTGATATTCACCACCGCCGCGCCTTCTTCGCCGATGCGCAAGGTGAAGCCCGCGCCCTCGGGCACCACGGCCCTAAGGCCCATTCGCTCCGCGGCCGCGCGGTTGGAAGCATCGTCCACCAGATAGCCAAGGGCCGCCCGGCCGATGCCCTCCTCCCAGGGGATGCGCTTCATCACCGGCACGATGTAGCCATCCTCCGAAGCGTAATAGAGCACCGTGCGGCGGTAGCCCGCCTCCGGATCCTCCTCAAACACCGCAACCTCCGCCTCGTTCTTATCTTTGGCACAGCCCGCCAGCATGGCGAGCGCCACAAGGCATGCAAGGGCCAAAAGCCAAAGCCGCTTACCCATACGACCATCCACCTTTCCCTATGAAATACTGGTTTTTATAAAACCTATTCGGGAAAAATGGGAAACATGATTCATTCTTGCCGTATGGCCTTAACTAAGCCCTCCTCCGGCGTGATATAGGCGGTTTTGTTGGTGGTATAAATCACCATGCCCGGCTTGGCGCCGGCGGGCTTTTTCACATATTTGCGGGGAGTATAATCCACAGCCACGTTTTCGCTCCCCCGGGCCTTGCTGTACCAGGCCGCCAGCAGGCAGGCTTCATATAAAGCCTCTTTGCCGGGCTTGGCGCTTTTGAGGATTACGTGCGAGCCGGGAATGTCCTTGGTGTGCAGCCAGATATCCTCCCCTGCGGCCTTTAATGTGAGCATGTCATTTTGGCGGTTGTTTTTTCCCACAAAAATTTCCGTGCCATCGCTTGCGATGAAGCGCAGTGGCTTGGAGGGCGGCAGCTTTTGCTGCTTATGCCTGCTCTGGCGGGCCTTCAGATAACCCATTTGCCGCAGTTCTTCCGAAAGCTCTATGAGTTCCCCATCCTCGGTGCATTTGCCAAGGTTATCGAGCTGGCCCTCCAGATAGGCCAGCTCTTCAAGAACCTGGCTGCGTCGCTCCTGGGAAATGAGGCGGGCGGCCTTGGCCTTTTGGTATTTTTTATAGTAGCGCTGGGCGTTCTCATTTGGGGAATGCTGCGGATCGAGCGGTATGGTTATCGCCTCCGGCGGATCGAGATAGTAATTCATCACCGCCGTCTCCCGCGCCCCCGGGGCCACGCCGTGCAGGTTTGCGGTGAGCAGCTCGCCATAGAGCCGCAGGCGCTCGATGGTTTCTTCCCCCTCGATGGCATCCTGGTAAAGGGCCAGCTTCTTTTCGCAGCGCTCGATATTGTTCAAAATCACCCGCCGCACGCCCGCGCCGTGGCGCTGCATGCGGCCCAGGGTATCCTGGCTTTCGTAGAGGGTATCCAGCGCTTCCCGCATGGTGGACACGAGCCGGATATCCGGCAGATTGGGATGAAAGGGATAAACTGCCGCCGGCTCCCCGAATTCGCCCAGCTCCAGCGCCGGGCTGAACACGCCCGCGTCCAGCTCCTGATAGAAGGCATGGATGCTTTCTCCCAAGGCCAGGCGCTCAGCCTCGGCAAGGCTTTCGCAATCCCGCTTGTCCGTCACCCGGGCGCAAAGAGCTGCGGCCATCTGCGGCGCGAGGCCAAAAAAGGCTGCGCTTAGGGCCTTATCCACCCGGCCGGCCGTAAAAACGGCGGCGATCTGTGCGGCCGTGGCCGCGCGCGCATCCCGCTTATCCTGGGCGGGCGGGGGTATGTAGGCTTGTCCAGGCAAAATCACGCGCACCGAGCTCATGCCCGGCCCCACCCGGCGGATGGCGTCCAGGATGCGGCCGCTCTCATCCGTTAAAATGATGTTGGAATACTTACCCATGATCTCCGCAATCAGCTTGTAGGGCGCAAGGTCGCCCAGCTCATTCTGGGCTTCGATGGTGATCTCCAACACCCGGTCCATATGCGGCTGCTCCACGGCAAGGATGCGCCCGCCGGCGATACGCCGCCTAAGCAGCATGCAAAAGGCCGGGGCTTCCAGTGGATTGGCCCGCTTGCAATCCGTCAGCTGCGCCCTGGCTTGGGAAGGGTTCGCGCAAAGCAGCAGGCGGTGGTTCTCCCCGGCCGCGCGCACCAAGAGCACCAGCTCGTCCTTTTCGGGCTGGTGGATTTTATCGATCTTGCCGCCTGTGAGCCGGGCGATCTCCCGGCCCGAGGCGAACAGGTTCAGGCCGTCCATGGCCATGGCTTTTCCTCCTCTTATTCCAATAGCTGCACCGTCGAGCAGGATACCTCATAGGCTGTGCGCTCAACGCTCGAGCCATCCGGCAGGCACTTTTGATAGCAGCGGCTTTGCAGCCGCCCCTCCACCCGCACCCGGCCGCCCACGGGCAGGTCGCGGGCATAAAGCGCGTTGCGGCCCCAGGCGATGCAGGGCAGATAATCGCTTTTGTTATAGGCGCGGTTCACGGCCAGCAGCATATCCCCGATCTCCCTGAGAAAGGGGGTGGTGCGATAGACCGCGCTCTTGCATAAATACCCCGTGAGCTGCACGCTGTTTTGCGGCGCTTCCTCCGCCCCCATGGGCTCCACCGATTTGGCGAATACCGTGATGGCTAAGCGGTTCGCGCCCTCGGCGCTCTTGTTATAGGAACGCAGCTGGCCGAATATGCGCAGCCGCTCACCCATCTGGGGCAGGCAGGGGCAGATGCGCGCGGGCAGGGTCACGGGCAGGATATCCGCCACGCCGCTTAAGCGCTCCACCCGCAAACGGAGGGTGTAAAACGCCTCCCCATACAGCTCGTGATCCAACAGCGCTTCCTCGCATACCGTGCCGCTCACGCATACGGCGTTGTCTTCATTTGCTCGCATCATGCATTATAAGCTCCTATGAAATGGTTGCTTATACATATTCGGATGCGAGTATGGTTATGCCCTTGGGGTAAAGACTCCCCGCGTGGAGGTCTCCTTAGAGTTTGCGCCGCGCGGCGGTTACTACGTCGTCCAGCAAAGCCATCACCAGCAGCATGCCTTTCCCGGCCCGGCTCTCGATCAGCACGTCCTCGGTATTGACCTCGGTGATAGCGCCATGCTTTTGCTCCACCTGGAAGGCGTAAGGCTCCCTTACATACAGCGCCGCAGCCAGGGCCGCGCCGTTGGAGCCGTTCTTTTTAAAGTCAAAGGCCTTGAGGCCCTTGCCGTTGCGGCCCTGCAATTCGTGGTCGAAAACGAAGCTGCGCTTGGCATAGCCCCGGTCGGAGATGGTGAGCACTTCTCCTTCCTCCCCCACCTGGCCCGCAAAAACGACCTCGTCGCCGCTTTCCAGCTTGATTCCCTTCACGCCGCCGGCAACGCGGCCCATCTCGGGCACGCTCTCCCGCTCGAAGCGGATGCTCATACCCCGGCGGGTAACGAGCAAAATGGCGCTCTCCTTTTGCGGCTCCACACCCAGGAGAGCATCCCCTTCCCGCAGGGAAACGGCGGCCAAGCGGCGGGTTTTGGTGTTGTACTCGGCCCCATCCGTGCATTTAACGTTGCCCTGCTTGGTATAGAAGTATAGCTTACCGGCGCATTCTGTCTCTTCCAGGCAGGACGCCACGGCCTCGCCCTTTTCAAAGGCGATGAGGGCGTTGAGGTTGGCCGGGCGGGCGGTTTGGCGGGTTTCGGGTATCTCCTCCACAGCCAGGGTGCAGCAGGCCCCCAGGCTGGTGAAGAAGCGCAGCCGCTTATCCGTGGCCGTTTCGATCAAGCGCAGGGGCGATTCCGCAGCCAGCTGCTCGGCGTTATAGCCCCGGCGGGGCAGGCGCCTAAGCTTGCCCTCCGGCAGCAGGGCGATGAGCACTTCCTCTACGGGGTTGGCGTCCTCGGGCGCGATCTCGATGGCCTCGCCCCCATCCAGCAATTGGGTACGGCGGGGCACGCCGTAGGTATCGCGTATCTCGGCCAGCTCCTTTTCGATGACCTGCCGCAGCTTTTTCGGGGATTCCAGAATGGCCTTGAGCTCCTTAATCAGGGCCCTGACCTGCTTATATTCCCGCTCGATGGAGAGGATCTCCAAATTGGTAAGCCGCTGCAGGCGCAAATCAAGAATCGCCTGGGCCTGAATCTCGGTGAGGCCGAAACGCGCCATCAGCGCGTCCCGGGCCTCCTTGGGGGCCTTGGAAGCGCGGATCAGGGCGATCACCTCGTCGATGTTGTTCACGGCGATCATCAGGCCCTCTAAAATATGCTCCCTGCGCTGGGCCGCCTCTAGATCGAAGCGGGTGCGGCGGGTAACCACATCCTCCTGATGGCGGATGTAATGGCCGATCATCTCCTTAAGGCCCATCTGCTGGGGCTTGCCGCCCGCGATGGCCACCATGTTCACGCCGAAGGTGGTTTGTAAATCGCTGTATTTATAGAGGTATTGCAAAAGCTTGTCCGCATCCGCGTCCTTTTTGACCTCTACCACGGCCCGCATGCCCGTGCGATCGGATTCATCACGGATATCAGCCACGCCGGCAAAGAGCGCCTTCTTCTCCTGGCTAAGGCCGAGGATGTTTTCCAGGGCCTTGGCCTTATTCACCTGGTAGGGCAGCTCGGTGATGACGATCAGCTTGCGGCCGTTTTTCTGTTCCTCGATGTGCGCCTTGGCCCGCATGGTCAGCTTGCCCCGCCCTGTTTCATAGGCCGCGCGTATCTCTTCGCTCCGCAGCAGATAGCCGCCCGTGGGAAAATCCGGGCAGGGCAGGATTGCCATAAGCTTTTCCAATGGCACATCCGCATCCTCCATTTGCAGGAGCACCGCACCGATGGCTTCCTTTAAATTATGGGGCGGGATGTTCGTGGCCAAGCCCACGGCGATGCCGCTGGCCCCATTCACCAATAGGTTGGGGAATCTGCCCGGCAGCACATCCGGCTCTTTAAGGCTATCGTCGAAGTTAAGGCTGAATTTGACCGTATCCTTATCTAAATCGCGCAAAAGCTCCATGGCGATGGGCGCCATGCGGGCCTCCGTATAGCGCATGGCCGCGGCGCTATCGCCATCCACGGAGCCGAAGTTGCCGTGGCCGTCCACCAGGGGCATCTGCATATTGAAGCCCTGGGCCATGCGCACCATGGCGTCGT
>CAZAZI010000075.1:0-7079 GCA_964489575.1 uncultured Oscillospiraceae bacterium
CGATGATGATGGAGCCTTTGGAAACCGTGCCGATGGGCGCGCCCTGCACGGCGTCCCCCACATCTACCAGCAGCACGTGGTTGCCCTCGGCTTCCAATTGCTTCTTGTAAGCCGCCAGGCCCGCATAGCCGATGGCGTCATCCACAGCGCAATGCACATCGTTGGTATACAGGATGACCAGATCCTTTTGCAGTTGGGCCGGCGCTTCCGCAACCGATGCCGTCGGCGTAGGCGCAGCAGTTACGGGGGCCGCCGCAGGCGTTTGGGCGCACGCCGTGGCCAGGAGCATCGCAAGCACAGCAAGAGCGATTAGGATTTTCCTCATGTTCGTTTCCTCCATATACAGATTTGTCCGGGTGATACCCTTATTTTACCACACCCGGCCCCATCCGGCTATATATATTCACGTTAACAGTTACCAATAGAGTGGGCCCTTGGACGCCTCTATTTATTCCGCCGCATACCTATTCCGCCTCCATATTTGCGTGTGGTGTCGCTTACTCAGATGCGGGGCTACAGCAGGCGAATTAAAGGCGGCGTTTTTATGTAGTTGTACGGTTTAATTCGAGAAGCGCTTCTTTTGCCACCATATATCTTTCGGCGAATTTTCTGGCGAGACGTGCTGAGTCCCCTTTGTTTTCTTCCTGGCAGTACAATTTTGCAACATCGTAAGCAATATGTTCTATTACTTGAATGTCCAGTTTCATGGCGTTTTCCTTCTTGATCTTATTTTGATAGGTAGTTTCCTTGAAATAAAGAAGCGTGTTGTATTTACGGCATTTCTGTTTTAATAGTAACACCAGCCTAACATCAAAGCAAGGTATTGAAAACTGCGCTTTTTCTCTTTTGCGTTAATGGATGGCTCGGAGCTGGAACAAAGTTTGGTACATAGAGCACCAGCATCACGCCTGCAAAAAGCAGAATTTGCGGTAAACTAAAAAGCTAGATGCTATCCGGCTTCAGGCTTAATCCGTGGAACAGTATAGGCTTGACAATATCCCGTAATACCAAGGATCTATTATTTGCAGTCAATTGCCTCGGAAGGCTTGCCGCATATTTGCGTCGGGTTCTCGCACTTCCCGTCACTTTTGTATGCCCGGGATTGAAAAAAGAGAGTTAAATATCCTTGCATATGAGCACTACAAAGAACGAAGACGGGCAGCTTGGCAAAATCCGTCTTTGGGGCGCGCTAATTTTTTCAAAAAGGACTTTTAGTATAGTAAAAGCTCTGTTACGATTGGCTGGATAATAATGCACCAGGAATCACAGCGGCAGCGGGCATGAAATACCTGCTGGAGCTAGACGCCCGGTTCTCGCACATCATGGTCATCCACGCTCCCCCACTCAGGGTCAGGGCTACAACGAAGCGCTTCGCGCCGCACAGCGGGAGGCACGCACACCGGAAGAAACGGATGGCTATGCTGCCGTCCCTGTTTCAGAATCCGCTCCGCTCAGAGCGAGCTGCAAAGCGAAGAGGGTCCCTACAGCTGCTACATTCTTCATGGCAACTTGCCGGCTCGCTCTTTTTCAGGTGTGGTTTCATCCCGCATGAGCGTCGATGAGCGGGAGCTTTTCGCCCTGTACATGGAAACCAAGGGCAAGCGGCAGTACACTCGCAGTCTCTTTGATATTGACTGTCTTTCGGGCTATGTCGGGGACGGCGAGTTCATCATCGTTCATGCTTAGGACTATGCGGGAAACAAGTCCAGCGAAGTCAAGCTGAACAACCCGCACTATGTTGCGCCTACGCCATCCCCGGCGCCGTCCGGCACAAGCCCCCGCGCCCAATCCTACGCCGCAGCCGTCATCTTCGCAATCGGGAACAGGTGGCAACGGTTCATCTTCCAGCGCATCGCATGTTGGTGCCGCGGATAACCATCTCGCCGTGCATCACCCATTCGCGCAAAAGCTCCGGCGGTGTTTTCGACCCTTCTGGCATATAGTCGCCATAAGGCATACTGCTCGGTTCCCCGCAGCCGAAAACAGCATGGTAAAAGCCCATCGCCTCCCGGCAGTTGCCGTTAAAAATCAGATAGGGCGTAATCATTCTATTTTCGCTCCTTTATGGTTATGCGGACGGTATCGCCCGCCTGTTTTTTGATTTTGCTACGAATATCCTTGCGCAGGCCGATGATGTAGCAGACTGAGCCATCCGGGTTTTTCACACCATATTGACAATGCTGCCGTCATAGCGCTCGCCGTCAAAGGTTGCAAAAACCTTGACACGCCCTTTGCCAAACTCAGCACGGGTATCATAAGGAAAGGCAACAAAGGCGGCATCCTGATCGGGAGCATCCTGGATGACGGCGGTGTATTCGTATGTTTTACCGCTCATAAGGTTACCTCCGCCCCTTGATCATGGAGAAGTTATAGGCCTCCTGCAGCCAATTTTTGACCTGTTCGTCCAAATCATCGGGGCTGCTGATGAGCACATGGTGCGTCCAGCGCCCCGGATATGGCTCCACCGACTCCACAATGCGTTCATGCGCTTCTCGCCGCCCCAGCCCAAAGGTGAGCACGATGTAAAGCCCCGGTCTGCCTTTTATTTTGCGGTTTGGCGGCCACAAATAGGCAAAACCATACCGATTGGAAAAACTGACCTGTGTTTTCCCGATCTTAATTTTTACATCGGGGAACATTTCCACTATCAACGCTTCGGCGGCTTCGTACAGTGGCAGAGCGTTAGGCATTTTATCAAACATCATGAGAATATCAGGGTTCATTCGCCTATACTCCTTTGCGATGCTTTTCAAGATAGATCATCGTGATGCCCGAATCATCATCGTCTGAAGGTTCTCTTTGCACCCACCCATGCTTTTGATAGAAGCTGAGTGCCTCCGTGTTATCGCAAAAGCTTTGCAGATGAATGCGCTCATGCTCGGCAAACATCGCGGTTTCCGCGTATCTAAGCAACTGCGCACCATAGCCTTGCCGCTGATACGGCGCCGATACCATCATGAGATGCAGTAAATCGGATTTTAGGATGGCAAAGCCGATGATGCCGTCATGTTCTGCCATGACAAAGCAGTTTTTAAGGCCGCCCTCGATTTCGGCATCCGAAGCACCGCTCTTGATGAAATCATTCACAGCGTATGCCTCAAACGATTATGCCAAGCGAACGCCTTTTAGCCAATCCGCTATTTCTTCCTGCCGGGTATCCCCTGCGCAGGCAAGTCCCGGCAGGATGTTGGCAGAGCCACATTCCCCTGGCTTATTCATTTTGAAAGCTCCTTTATTGCATCCAAATCCGCACTGCACAACGCTTCGAGGTTCTCGAAAATCTTCCCGGCAGACCAATCCCACCATTTGAGGGCGAGCAGATAGGCAGTTAATTCATCATTAAAGCGCTTGCGAATTACCCGACAAGGGTTGCCGCCTGCGATGGTGTATGGCGGCACGTACTTTGTCGCCACCGAACGCGCAGCGATAACCGCTCCGTCGCCGATGTGAACGCCGGGCATCACCGTCACATCCTGCCCGATCCAGACATCGTTGCCAATAACGGTATCGCCCTTAAATGGAAGCTCGTCCAGCGTTGGAGTACATTTCTCCCATCCGCCGCCCATGATGTTAAAGGGATAGGTCGTTACCGAGTTCATGCGGTGGTTTGCGCCGTTCATCACAAACTCAATACCACGAGCGATGGCGCAAAATTTGCCGATGATGAGCTTATCGCCTAAAAACTCATAGTGGTGGGTAACATGGCTCTCAAAATCCTCCGGGCCGTCGGGATTGTCGTAATAGGTGTAATTACCCACGCTGATATTCGGCCGGGTGATGATATTTTTGATAAAGCAAACGCTTTTGATATTGGGGTTTGGGTATATAGCATTGGGGTCGGGGCCATGTGTCATAAGGTTGCCTCCTTTAAAGATGTGCGGTACTCCTTCGCCACCGAAGCGGTCAAGCGGTAACGCAAATCAAGCTGGCTTAGCGCTTCCTGCGAGGGGTATCGCTTATTCCCCCCCGACCGGCCATAATTATCTTGCGGAATATATCGCCCTGCAGATGGACAGCCTTGGGAAGTGTCCGGGCAAGAAGCTCTGCCACCGTGGATTTGCCGCTGGCCATAGCCTTTCCCTCCTTTCGTGTCCCCATCATAACAAAGCAAAGAGATTATTACTCGACTTTTGAATGCAAGCTGTATCGGATTTTGCTTATCCGGACACTTAATTTGTCTCCGGCAGCCTTGTCACATCATCATAACGTTTTGTCAGCGCTCGAAACAGCACGCCAGTGAGCATCAGCGCCGCGCCCGACCAGAAGAACCACCTGTCCACGCCGACCATTTCGCTGACGGGTCCCGCAATAATGAGGCCAATCGGCATGGCAAGCGTCATAGCGGACATCATCAGAGAAAACACCTTTCCCATCATTTCCGGTGGGGTGCTCTCCTGCACATAAGCCATCACCGGTACATTCATAAATGTGCCTGATGTGCCCATGAAGAAGCAGCAGACGACAAAAATCCAATAGCTCCCCGGCGGCAGTGCGCCGCCTACGAAGCAGCCCAGCCCCAACAAACCTATGGCGAGACCCGCCATTAAAAAGCGGTTCTTCATGCCGCCCCAAACGCCGATGATAAGAGATGATATGAGCAAGCCGCCCGCAAAGACGAACTCCACAACGCTGTTGTGCCACGCTTCGCCCATAAAGTGGGTGCGCACTAAAAGAGGGAACAGCGCCCCCAGAGGCATATAGAGAATGGTCATAATCATCATAGGACTGAAAGCCGCCATCAGAGGCCTATTCTGCCGCATGGATTGAAGGCCCTCCTTCATGTCAGAAAATAAATGTGTTTTATCTGTGTTTCTCGGAATATCGGGGATTTTCACAAACAACAGACACACGATGGCAAACAGTGCACCCACAATATCCACCAACATGATGCCCGCGATGGGGATAAAGCCCATCAGCGCCGCGCCTAGCACAGGCCCCAGCATATTGGATATGGAAGTAATCAGATTGCCCCAACCGCCTGCCTTTGTGAGCATCTCGGTGGGCACCAGCATAGGGATGGCCGCTTGCATGGCGGGATTATGAAAGGTGCTGCCGAGTCCACGCAGGAAAAGGATCACATAGATAAACCAGACCGGCGGTGCGTCGGTGAACAAGAAAGCCGTTCCCAAAATGGCGCTGGAGAGCGCCACCAAGCCGTCGGCGGCAATCATGACGGTACGACGGTTTACACGGTCAATCCATACGCCGGCAAACGGCCCGATAATCATGTTGGGAATGAAGGAAACAATCGACGCAATGGTAAGGGTGATGGCCGATTCGGTCTGTATCGTCAGCCACCAGATGATAGCAAATTGCACGGCGGCACTGCCCAGAAGCGAAAAGGCCTGACCCGCATATATGGTGATAAATTGTTTTTTCCAAGTTTTATTCATGTTCTTTCTCCCTGTAAATAAGATAAACGGACAACACTTTCACAGCGTTGTCCGCGCGAAAAAACATAGGTTTACAAGAAGAAATCATCTCCCTGTGAAATCATGTCTTCAGGCGCGAAAAATAAGTCCTGTATTCAGGACGCAGCCAAAAGATTGATTTTACAGAAAGATGTAGTACATCATAATACCTCGTTTCAGAAATTAACGTAATCATACCATAAACCGGGCATTTTAACAACAGGGTACGGGAGGTTTAACCATTTCAAACTGACATGAGACGCGTATCGAGCTTTATATATTTTTATTTGTCTTTTGTTTTAAATTCCCTTGTAAAGCCCGCCACTCCAAGTTATATTACAAGCGCTTAAGAGAATACTCGTTCGCATAGGAGGTGCGGTTATGCGTTTTGTGCTGAAAGATATCTCTCTACCGGTGGTGGCTGTTCTGAGCGTCATGGTGATGCTACTGTCCTTCCTGGTGAGCTGCGCTAGATCAGTATGGAAGATTGTGTCATGCCTAGCGTTTCTGCTGGGGGGTGATCGTGGTGGTAGTCTTCGATCCGGTTGCCGGTGCCCTGATCCTCGCCGGCGCATTCCTCGTTAATCCCTTTGGTCTGCCACTGGTGGCAAATTGGTTGCTGGATCGGATGGCGAGCGTTAACTTCGCACTCCGGGACTTCATTGTGAGCTGAATAGAACAACGCACGGCCAGAAGCGGTGGGAGGCACATACTCCCGCCGTTATCTTTTTGTGGAGGAGGTGTTTTCGTTGGCGGCCGCATGGATTCGGCCCTTGAAGGTAAACAAGGGCAAGACTATCGCGCAAACCATTCCCGAGAGAACTGACTATGCCGGTAATCCGGATAAAACAAATAAAGGCGAGCTGGTCACTGGCTATGTGTACGATCCCTGCACCGTGGACGCCGAGCTCCTTCTCAGCAAGAGGCAATACGCACATATCATGGGCCGGGATCAGGGCAGTCGCAATGCACTGGCTTGCCATATCCGGTAGAGCTTCACCTGGTGAGATCACACCACAAGAGGCAAACAAAGTCGGCCGGGAGCTTGCGATACGCTTCACAAAAGGCAAGCATGCCGAGCTTGATCGGATGGGGCATGTTCTCACAGCCATTTGCGACCACCACGAAAATAACGCGCCCAATGCCAGGCCCTAGACAATTTTCTTTTTGTCTCGGGCTTGACATTTGGGTGATCCGCGTGGCGATATAGGACCTACGAAAAATAAACCATAATACGTTATATATCTGCACGAAAATGGAGTATTTGCGGTGAGAAAGCCACTTGTTTGAAGTGGTTTTCTCATTTTTTTAATGAAACGCTCAACTTCAGTATGATGTCGATTTCATCTTATGTGAACATAAATGTATGCTTTACGATCTGGATGTTGATGTAAAGACCGCCCAGTATCTTTTGGGTCATAAGGATTTGGAAACCACTATGAAGATATATACCCAGCTCTCGAAAAAGAAAAAGGCAAGCTCAATTCAAAAGCTTATTGACCATTTTGAGAAGCAATCTGAAAACCCTCCGGAACAATCATAGGTACATGTGGGTGTCAGAATTGGGTGTCAGAGGCGATTCTGCACTAAAAATCAAGCTGATAAGCAAACAAAAAAGCTAGATATTATCTAGCTTTTTTGTGGTCGGGGCGACAGGATTTGAACCTG
>CAZAZI010000076.1:0-7073 GCA_964489575.1 uncultured Oscillospiraceae bacterium
CGAAGTAGGTGTGATCCACCTCGTAGAGGGCGGCGGAAGCGATCTGATCGAGCGTGGCCACGCAGAGGCGGGCCTGGCAGATCTTCAGCGCGTGCAACAGCAGCGTTTTGTTTTTTGTGATGATCGCGCCGATGCGCGCGCCGCAAGCGCTAAAACGCTTGGATACGGAATCGATGATAATGGCGTTCTCTGCGATATCCGCATATTGGCCGATGCTTTGGAGCCGCTCGCCGCCATAAACGAATTCGCGGTAGACCTCGTCGCCGATGAGGAAGAGATCGTGCGCTTTGGCGATATCCGCGATCAGGCGCATTTCCTCAGGGGAGAGCACCACGCCCGTGGGGTTGCCCGGGTTGGTGATCATGATGGCCTTGGTCTTGGCGGTGATCAGCGGCTCGATCTTTTCGCGGGAGGCAAAGTGATAGCCTTCCTCGGGGGTGGTGTGGATGGGCACGATCTTGGCGCCGGCGCAGTTGACGAAGGTGTTGTAGTTGGGGTAGAAAGGTTCGGGGATGATGACCTCGTCGCCTTCGTCGAGGATGCAGCTGCACACGATCTGCAGCGCCTCGCTGCCGCCCGTGGTGATGAGGATATCCTCCGCGTCATAAGCGATGCCGATGCGGCCAAAGTAATCCCTTGTCGCCTGAATCAGCGCGGGGACGCCGGGGCTGGGGGCGTATTCGAGCACGGGCTGCTCAAAATTGCGGATTGCCTCGAAGTAGGCGGGCGGCGTCTCGATATCGGGCTGGCCGATGTTGAGCTGGTAGATTTTAATACCCCTTTTGTTGTATTCCACCTGGTAGGGATAGAATTTGCGGATCGGGGAAAGTCGGCACCGCTCGATCTTGCCGGAAAAGTCCATGGGCAAGCATACCTCCTGGTCGTTGATTTATAGGAAGCGTGCCGAGCGCAAAGGTTAACGCAACAAATACCGTGATATATATAAAACAGCACGGCTGCTGGGCTTTCGTATGGCGAAAGCGCTATGTAAACCCATAAGGAGAAGCGATCGGCCTTTTTCTCCATTTTATTATAACACCGTTTCTGCAAGAAATAAAGACATTTAATGCAGAATAATCACAAAAGCGGGTATATGTTTTTGCTAAAACCGGTCGGAAGTGAATGCAGGGAAGTTTTTTCCACCAAAAAACTCCGGCTGGAATTGCCGAAGGCTTTGGGTTTGCGCCGGGTTTCCCGGCGGCGCAAACCCGGCAAAGGTAAATATGCGCCCGCATTTTCCGGGCGGTTTATTGTTTATTGCGCCGCGGCGCCCGTGGGGGTGGGCAGGGTGGCGTCCCCGGTGCCGCGGATGATCTTTTGGGGCACGGCGCGATAGCGGTCGGTATAGATCAGGTCGCGGGAGATCAGCTCCTCGCCCTGGTAGGTATTGATGTAGACCTCGGCGATATAGCCTTCGCGGGACTTGACGTCCACTTGCTCATAGCCCATGGGCCAGGCCGGATTATCCGTATATTCGGGTTCGCCCGGCTCGAGCACCTCCACCGTTACGCCCTCGGGCACATAGCGAAGGCCCTCGGGCAGGGGCGCGCCGTAGATGTAGATGGTCATTTTATAGTTTTCCTGGTCGCAATCGGCAAAGATATAGAGCGGCGTTTCCATTTGGTTGATGAAGACCAGGTTCTTGCCGCCGGTGGAGACCGTGGCGTCGAGGCCTCGATCCGCGTAAGCGCTGGGCCAGGAGTGCTTGTTGCGCTCGGTGATGTTGATGGGGGCTGCGGGCGCCTTGGCAACGGTGGTATCCGCATCGCTGCGCACCGCCCCGGATTCGAGCAGGGCGATATAGAGCGTGGTGGAAACCTGGCAGATACCGCCGCCGGCTTGCATCTCGTAGCGGTCGCCATTGACGATGCCCGGGGCCAGCGGCCAGCCGCCCGCCTCGGTACGGGGGCCGATAAACTCGTTAAAATCCAGCGTTTCGCCGGGCTTGATGATGGCCCCGTTGAGCAGCGTGGTGGCCTTTTGGATGTTACCTACACGGTTCTTATCCCGGCCGCTGCGGCTCGAGAATTCCGTTTGGTAGGTGGAACGCAGCTGGGTATTGGCCTTGATTTCCTCCAGCGTAGCGCCGGGGGGGGTGAGCACCAGCTCCGGGTCCAGTACGGCCTGATAATCGCCCGCCTGCAGGCGCTCAATGATCTGCTCCGCTAGGGCTGCTTCATCCAGCATATAGCCATCTACGCCTTCGGCATAGGTGAAGGAGGGCATTTTGCTCTCGTTGGAGGCCCAAAATGCATAGGGCTCGGCGGAAGGCTCTACAGGCAGGGTATCGATGGCCTGGCCGATGGCGGCCAGACGGGCCGCAAGGGCCCCGGCGTCCGCCTCAAAGGAGGAGGCGAACGAATGGCCGCTCTCGGAAAGGCTTCGAATGATTTTTTTATTTTCCGCGCGGGTGCCGCTCCTGCCCCAAAGCATGGCCTCGGCCAGCACGGCGTCCAAATCGCTGGCGGCCTTCATATCCGCCGCAGTGAAAAGCCAGAGCGAGCGCTCGTGCCGCACGCTGATGTTGATGGCGGCGGCGGATTCCTCCACGCCGGGCAAAAGGGCCGCGCGGGCCTCTTGGATCGTCATGCCGGCTACGTTTTTGCCGTTGACGACGACGCCGTTGAGGAAGGTGCCTTCATTTAAATATTTTTGCAGCTTTTTTTCGCTGGGGAGCACGAAAAACTGGCCCCGCACCAAGAGGCCCGCCGTAAAGAGCAGCACGAACAGGATGAGGGCGCGGCCTGTCAGGGCCCGAAGGCGGGGCAGGCGGGAACGGGGGCGCTTTTTGGTTGGAACCGCCTGCTGGGGCCGCCGGGTTTGGGCGGCAGGGCGGGGCGCGGGGGCAGCGGGCATCGAACATTCTCCTTTAAGATTGGCGCGCTATTGGCGCATCGTATCCTTCATTATATCGCAGCCAGGCATGCCATTCAACCTAAACATAAGGGATGGGCGTGAAAAGGATCGGACGAAAAAGCCGGAAAAAGGGCGCTTTACGGCCCCTGGCCACAATTGCGCGCGACTTGGCTCAACGATTGTTTACATCTTTGCGGCGGCAAAGAACCTTCCCCGCTTGTGAACGGGAAAAACTGATAGTATAATAAGATTGAATTAAAATGGCAATACGTATATAAGCCGCTTAGAGCGGCTCTTGATAAGAACGAAAGCCAGATGATAAAGAAAGTGAGAACAGCACATTGGCATCCAAATTAAAAATCATCCCCTTAGGCGGGGTGAGCGAGATCGGCAAGAATATGACCGTCATCGAATATGGCAAGGATATGGTGGTGGTGGATTGCGGCCTCAGCTTCCCTGATGACGACATGCCGGGCATCGACCTGGTGATCCCGGATATGACCTACCTCGAAAAGAACGCGGAAAAGCTGCGCGGCTTCCTCATTACACACGGCCATGAGGATCATATCGGCGCGCTGCCCTTTGCCCTGCAAAAGCTGGATATGCCCGTATACGGCACCAAGCTTACCATTGCCCTGATCGAGCATAAGCTGGAAGAGGCCAAGGTGAGCGGCGCGCGGCTCAATTGCGTGAGCCCCGGCGACACCATCCGCCTGGGCTGTTTTAGCGTGGAGTTCATCAAAACCAGCCACTCCATCGCCGGGGCCTGCTCGCTGGCCATCAATACCCCTATCGGCACCGTGATTCACACCGGCGATTTCAAGGTGGATTACACCCCGATAGACGGCGAGCCCATCGATATCCGCCGCCTGGCCCATTACGGCACCAAGGGCGTGCTGGCCCTTTTGAGCGACAGCACCAACGTGGAGCAATCCGGCCATACCCAATCCGAGCGGGAGATTGGCAAAACCTTCGAAACTTGCTTCGAAAAAGCCAAGGGCCGGGTGATCGTGGCTACCTTCGCCTCAAATATTTACCGCATCCAGCAGATCGCGGATATGGCTATCGCCTATGGCCGGGTGGTCTGCTTTCAGGGCCGCAGCGTGGAGAACATCGCCGCCATCGCCCGGGAGCTGGGCTACCTTAACCTGCCCGAGGAGAGCGTGGTGGCCGTGGATAAGCTCAAAAAATACCGGGAGGACCAGGTGTGCGTGATCACCACCGGCTCGCAGGGCGAGCCGATGAGCGGCCTGTTCCGCATGGCCAATTCCTCGCACCGGCTCAATGTTGGCAAGGGGGATATGATCATCATCTCCGCCTCCAGCATCCCGGGCAACGAGCGCAGCGTGGGCCGCATGATCAACCAGCTTTATCAGATCGGTGCGTCGGTGGTCTACAACCGCATGGCGGATGTGCACGTTTCCGGCCATGCCCGCAAGGAAGAGCTCAAGCTGATGTTCCGCCTCACCAACCCGCAGTACTTCATTCCTGTGCACGGCGAAGTGCGCCACCTGCACCAGCACGCGGAGTTAGCCAAGGAAATGGGCGTGCCGGAGGATAATGTGTTCGTGACGGAAATGGGCGATGTGGTGGAGCTCACCCGCAGCCGCGGCAAGATCGCGGGCAGCGTGCAGGCGGGCGGCATCATGGTGGATGGCAGCGGCGTGGGCGATATCGGCAACGTGGTGCTCAGAGACCGCAAGATTTTGAGCGAGGACGGCCTTTTTACCGTGGTGGTCACCATCAACCGGCAAACGGGCGCCCTGCTCGCCAGCCCCGAGATCCTCTCGCGCGGCTTCGTTTACGTGCGCAGCAGCGAGGAGCTGATCAACGAGGCCAGAGAGCTTGTGCGCAAGGATGCGCTGAAATTCGAATCCAGCCACAAAAGTGAATGGAGCGGCATTAAAAACAACATACGCAACGAATTGAAGAACTACCTCTATGAGCAGACCAAGCGCAGGCCCATGATCCTGCCCATCATCATAGAGATATAGGAGGAAGCATGGTATACGACAGCGCCAGGCGGCTGGCTAAGGAAATAACCGATAGCCAGGAATATGAAGACTTCCGGCAGCATAAAGAAAAGGCCATGGCCAACGAGACCACGGCGGGCCTTATCAAGCAATATCACCAGCTCCAGCTTAAGGCCCAGGCGGCCCAGCTTGGCGGGCAAAAGGACGAGACCCTTTTGCAGCAGCTGCAGAAGCTGGGCGAGGTGCTGCTTTTAAACCCCGAAGCCTCCGCCTTTTTGATGAGCGAATTTCGCCTCAATAAGATGATGGGGGATGTATACAAAATTCTGGCCCAGGCCATCGACGTAGACTTGGGCATGCTGGAGGAAGCTTAGCGGCTCCCCGGCCCGCAAAGGTGGTAAAAATAAATGGAAGATAAATGGATGCGCGAGGAGGCGGAGGAAGCCCGCCTGGAAAGCAGGCGCAAGCGGGGCAAGCGGCGCAAGGCCTGGAAGGCCGTCCGCCCGCTGCTCATCGCGCTGCTTAGCATAGGCCTGTGCCTTTTAGTCTTTTGGGCGGGCATTCGCATATTGCTCAGGGAATATATATACCCGGTGGATCAGGGGGACGCCACGCCCATTACCGTTTACATCGAAAAGGGCAGCGGCGCTTCCACCATCGCCAAAACGCTTTACGAGGCCTGCGGCGAAGGGCAGGAAGGGCTGATCCGCTCCAAGGCGGCCTTTAAGATCTACGTGGATTTCACCGGAAAATCCAGCACCCTGCAAGCGGGTACCTATGTGCTGAGCAAGAATATGGATATCGCCCAGATCGTGGACGTGATCTGCCTGGGCAACCCGCCCCGCCAGATCGTGAAATTCCGCGTGACAGAGGGCATGGATATCGAGGCCATTGCCGAAAAGCTGGTCAAAGAAGGGCTGCTGGCGGATTCCGCCAAGTTCCTATCCCTGTGCAAAAGCGGGGAGGAATTTAGGGAATATAGCTTTGTGGCCGCCGTTTTGGATGGCGGGGACGCGGCGCGGCGGGATTATGCCCTGGAGGGCTACCTCTTCCCGGCCACCTACGAATTTTACGCCGATTCTTCCGAAAAGACCATCATTACCAAGATGCTGCTCAGGTTTAACGACGTATTTACCGATGAATACCTAACCCGCGCCCAAGAGCTGGGCCTGAGCATGGACGAGGTGGTCGCCCTGGCCTCCATCATCGAAAAGGAGGCGGCCCAGGCGGAGGATTTCGCCAAGGTATCCGCCGTGTTCCACAACCGGCTGGAGCAGGGCAAGCGCCTGGAGAGCGACGCGCCCCTGCGCTACATCTTTAAAACCAAGGGCGTGCTGGATTTCACCAGCTCGCAGATGCAATCCGACTCGCCCTACAATACCTACACCCACGACGGCCTGCCTATCGGCCCCATCGACAACCCCGGCGACCAGGCCATCAACGCCGCCCTCTGGCCTAACGAGGAATATCAGGAGGAGGGCTATCTCTATTTCGTCCTCAAGGCCCGCACCTCCACGGAGCTGGTCTTCTCCAAGGGTTATGACGACTTCCTCAAAAACAAGGAAGCCTACCAGGCCAGCCCCACGGCGACCCCGGCGCCGGCGAACCCCAGCCCCACCCCGGCCGGCGCAACGCCAACCCCGGCCGCGTAAGGCATGCGCAACTTGACGCAACAAAAAAATATACAAGCGGGCAGCCTTGCGCTGCCCGAGCTGCTGGCGCCCGCGGGCAACCCCGAGCGCCTTCGCGTTGCCCTTAACTTTGGGGCGGACGCCGTCTATGTGGGCCTTAAGGCCATGAGCCTGCGCAATTTTGCCGATAATTTTACGCCGCGGGAGCTGGCCGAAGGCTGCGCCCTTGCCCACGGCCTGGGTAGGCGGGTCTACGTGACCCTCAACGCCTTTGCCCGGGATGATGATTTGGACGGCCTGCCCGCCCTGCTCGAACAGGCGGCGGAGGCCGGGGCGGACGCGCTGATCGTCAACGACCCGGGCGTTATCCGCCTTGCCCGGCGCTTGCTGCCTGCTATGCCCCTGCATTTGAGCACCCAGGCCAACACCCTCAACGCCGAGGCCGCCGCCTTCTGGCAGGAGCAGGGCGTGAGCCGCATCGTGCTGGCGCGGGAGCTTTCCATCGGGCAAATGAAGGCTTTGGGGGCGCGCGGCCCGGCGGGCATGGAATACGAGGCTTTCGTGCACGGGGCCATGTGCGTATCCTACTCCGGCCGCTGCCTGCTCAGCGCCT
>CAZAZI010000077.1:0-7056 GCA_964489575.1 uncultured Oscillospiraceae bacterium
TTCTGGTGCCGCTGTTCGTGAGCGCCTTCCGCAGGGCGGACGAGCTGGCCATGGCTATGGAAAGCCGCTGTTACCACGGCGGCGAGGGCCGCACCCGCATGCGTGTGCTCAAGTTTGCCCCTGCGGACGCTTGCGCCGCAGCCGTTACCCTGGGCCTCATCGCCCTGATCGTGGCCGCGCAGGCTTTGGGTTCATGCTTATGGAAATGAAGGATAAACAGCGCAACATTCTACTGCTTGCCAGCGCCGCTGTGCTGGCCCTTGCGTTGCTGCTGTGGCGCGGCCTGCCGGCCGAGCATCCCTATGAACACGTGGCGGCCCTGCTGCGGGACGCGGGTTATACCGTGGAGGCGGAGCAGCTTTACAACGCCGGCAGCTTTCCGGATCAATCCATTGCCGGCGCGCTCTCGGGAATAAGCTTGGATGAAGCCGTGGCCGCGAGCCTTGCGGGGGGCTTTCCCAGCCGGGTGGAGCAGGTAGGGGATGTGACCCTGCTGCTGTGCGCGCTGGAGAACGAGGATGTGATCACGATATTTTTGCTAAACGACGAGCCCGAGCTATGCTTTGTGCAGCCGCTATTGGGCGGCGCGCTTAAAACGCTTCGCGCGGAGGAAGCGCCATGAGCCGCATCCGCATGATCGTACAATACGACGGCACGGCCTATGTGGGCTGGCAGACCCAGCCCAATGGCCTTTCCGTGCAGGAGAGGCTGGAGGCGGAGCTATATAAAATCACAGGCGAGCAGATCCGTCTGCACGCCTCAGGCCGCACGGACAGCGGCGTGCACGCCCGGGCGCAGGCCGCGCATTTCGATACGGATAGCCGTGTGCCCCCGGATAAATTCGCCTATGCCCTCAACGCGGGCTTGCCACCGGATATCCGCGTGGCTCACAGCGGCGCGGCTCCCGTGGATTTCCACGCCCGCTTCGACGTAGTGCGCAAGCATTACCGCTACGCCGTTTGGCACGCGCCGCATGGCAGCCCGTTTTTGCGGAATACCGCTTTGCATGTGCACCATCCGCTGGACCTGGCGGCCATGGAGGAAGCGGCGGCCCTCGTCATTGGCGAGCACGATTTCAGCGCCTTCAAGGCCGCGGGCATAGAGATGAAATCCACCGTGCGCACGGTTTACGAATCCAAGTGGTTTAAGGCGGAAGAACCGGGCCTGCTCTATTATCAGGTAGCGGGCGGCGGCTTCTTATATAATATGGTGCGCATATTGGTTGGCACGATGCTGGAGATCGGCGGGGGGCGGCGCTGCGTGGCGGATATGGCCCGCGCCCTTGAAAGCGGGCGGCGGGAAGACGCCGGGCCTACGGCCCCGGCCCATGGGCTGGCGCTTTGGCGGGTGGAATACCCGGAATTTGATACTGAGGACTATATCCTGCCCGGCATCCGGGCACAGGAGGTGCTACAATGAGCAAAAAGACCGATGAAAAGGTGCGCCTGATCGTGCGCATCGCTACGCTATGCGCCTTGGTGAGCGTAGTGACCATCTCCATGGCCATCCCCATCCCCAATATGAGCGGCGCTTATGTAAACGTGGGGGACGCCATCGTCTACACCTGCGCCTACATGCTGGGCGGCGTGTGGGGCGCTTTGGCTGCGGGCATCGGCAGCGCGGCCGCGGATCTCATCTTGGGCAGCGTGCTCTATGCGCCGGCTACGCTGCTTATCAAGGGATTGATGGCGTTTATCGCAGGCCGGTTGATGGCGCGGGGGAGCGGCTCCTTCAAGGGCCGGCTTTTTGCGCTGGCCATAGGCGGCGCGGTAATGCCGGTGGGTTATTTTCTCTATGAGAGCATCCTTTATGGCCCGGCCCCCGCGGCCGCTGGCCTGCCCTTCAATTTGATCCAGTATGTGGGCGGGGTAGCGCTGGGGCTGTTTTTGGTGCAGGCCATCGACCGCGTGCTGGGCCGACAGGGAGAAGCGTAAGTGCAGGCGCTATCCTGGGCCCTGCTGGGGCTTGGCGCCCTGTGTGCGATTTTGCTGGTATGGGCCCTCGTCAAGCTGGCAGGGCTGTCACGCGAGCTGGCCGCGCGGCGGGAGGATGTAGATGAGCTTAGCCGGGAGCTGGCGGAAAGCCAGCGCGCCCTGCGAACGGAGATGGCGGATGCCGTGCAGCGCAGCGTGCGCTCTCTGGGTTCTCTTTTGGCCGAGAACCAAACCGCCCAGGCCCGTATGCAAACGGAAAAGCTGGCGGAGATCCAGCGCAGCCTCTTGGCCATGAACGGCCAGATGGAAAACCGGCTCAAAACCAGCGCCATGGAGAACGAGCAAAAGCTGGAGAACATCCGAGCCACCATGGAGCAGCGCCTGGGAGCGTTGCAGGCGGATAACAACAAGCGCCTGGAAGAGATGCGCTTGGTGGTAGATGAAAAGCTGCAAAAAACGCTGGATGAGCGCATGACCCAGTCCTTCAAGCTGGTGAACGAGCGCCTGGAGCAGGTTTACAAGGGCCTGGGCGAGATGCAGAGCCTGGCCGTGGGCGTGGGGGATCTTAAGAAGGTGCTCTCCAACGTAAAGACCAGGGGCATCTTGGGCGAGATCCAGCTCGAGGCCATCCTCACGGAGATCCTCACGCCTGAGCAATACGAAAAGAACGCGCTCGCCAGCCCCCGGGGCCGGGAGCGTGTGGAGTTTGCCATCCGCCTGCCCGGAGATGGCGAGGGGCGCGTGCTGCTGCCCATTGATTCAAAATTCCCCATGGATGCTTACACCGATTTGATGGATGCCTACGACAGCGGCGACCCGGCCCGGGTCAAGGCCGGCCAGGAAGCCCTCAAAGCCCGCATCCGAGGCTTCGCCAAGGATATCCGCGATAAATACATCGACCCGCCGCATACCACGGAGTTCGGCATCATGTTTCTGCCCACGGAGGGGCTTTATGCCGAGGCCGTGCGCCTGGGCCTGATCGAGCGGCTGCAGGCGGAATACCGGGTAAACCTCGCCGGGCCTTCCACTATGGCGGCCCTGCTCAACAGCCTGCAAATGGGCTTCCGCTCCGTGGCCATCCAGCGCCGCAGCGGCGAGGTGTGGAAGGTGCTCAGCGCCGTAAAAACCGAGTTCGAAAGGTTCCACGAGGTGCTGACGCGTACGCAAAAGCAGCTTACCCGGGCCAACAACGAGCTGGATACGCTGATCGGCGTGCGCACCCGGCGCATCCAATCCAGCCTCAAAAGCGTTACCGCTCTGCCCGCCTCGGATGTATCCCTCTACCTGCCCGAGGAGGCGACGGAGCTCACCGAAACAGACGATTATACCGAGGAGGAATGAACCATGGCTAACATCGCCACCCCGCACATCCAAGCAACCCCCGCGGATTTCGCCCCCACCGTGCTCATGCCCGGGGACCCCTTACGGGCAAAATTCATCGCCGAGACTTACCTCGAAAACGCCAAGCTTGTGAACAACGTACGCGGCGTACAGGGGTACACCGGCCTCTACAAGGGCAAGCGCGTGTCCGTCATGGCCAGCGGCATGGGCATGCCCAGCATCGGCATCTACAGTTATGAGCTGTTCAACAACTTCGGCGTGGAGAACATCATCCGCATTGGCTCGGCCGGCGCGATCAGCCCCGAGCTGAAGCTGCGCAGCATCGTGCTGGGCCAGGGGGCCTGTTACAATTCCAGTTTTGCCGAGCAATACGGCCTTTTGGGCCACTTCGCGCCTATCGCCAGCTGGTGCCTGCTTAAAAAGGCGGCGGATAAGGCCGAGGAAATGGGTCTCACCGCTTACATCGGCAACCTCCTTTCCAACGACCTGTTTTATGATGACGGGCTGCACACCATGGCCTGGCAGAAGATGGGCGTGCTGGCGGTCGAAATGGAGGCTGCGGCCCTCTATATGAACGCCGCCCGCACAGGCAAGAACGCCTTGGCCATCTGCACCATTTCGGACAGCCTGGTCACAGGAGAGGAATGCAGCGCGCAAGAGCGCCAGGAGACCTTTACGCACATGATGGAGCTGGCCCTCGAAATCGCGTAAAACAGAACGATATGCGCGCACAAAATCGTTAAAAACAATCCCATGCAGAAAAGACGCATGGGGTTGTTTTTCATAGCGGATTATTTCGCAGATGGCGGCGGCAAAATGGGATCTTTTATCTATTCCCTGGCCGCCATCCGCACCCGGATTCCGAAGGAATGAAAGCCATAGCCTTCCAATCAGAGCGCATGGGGGTTCAACTGCTGCTCAAGCGTAAACTGGCTTGCAAGATCGCTGAGTATTTTTGCCTGTGCGGACATCTCCTGGCTTGTAGCGGAGTTTTGCTCCGCAGTGGCCGCGTTAGCCTGCACCACATCGGATACCTGGGAAAGCCCCAGTTTAATTTGCTCGATCGCCTCAGCCTGCTGGGTGGACGCCTGCCCGATTTTGCCAAAGCTCTCATTTACCTTGGCGGTTTTTACTCCAACCTCCTGGAAAACCTGCACGGTTTGTTCCGTTATTTCCGCTCCCTTCATTACGGTGACAACGGAAAGCTGCGTAAGCTCTCCTGTCTGCTTGGCTGCCTGCGCGGATTTTGCCGCAAGATTGCGGACTTCCTCGGCGACAACGGCAAAACCTTTGCCGGCGGCTCCGGCACGGGCCGCTTCGATGGCGGCGTTCAGCGCAAGAATGTTCGTCTGAAACGCGATATCCTCTATAACCTTTGTGATATTGACAATCTGATTGGAGGAAGCGCCGATATCCTCCATTGCCTCGGCGAGCTGGTTCATATGCGCAATTCCTGTGTTATACCCAGCCCCAACCTGCTCAAAGTACGCCGCCGCCGTATTCACAATGGAGGCGTTTTCCATAGCCTGTTCGGCAATCCTTTCAACGGAAGCACGCAGCTCCTGCAGTGCGGCAGCCTGCTCCGCGGAACCTTCCGCAAGAATCTGGGCCCCGCACGAAACCTGCTCGGAGCCGCTGCTCACCTGCTCGGCGGCGGCGTTAATTAAGGTCAGCATCTGGTTGAGGGAGGATGAAATTTCATGCAGGGCGCTTTTAATGGGAGCAAACCCGCCCATATAATCCACCGAGCTGCTTACCGTGAAATCCTTATCCGCCATGGAAGAGAGGACATGGCTGATATCTAAAATATACGCCTGCAAGCGGGATATCATTTGGCCCATGGCATCGGCCAGGGTGGCTATCTCGTCTTTTTTGCCCTGCGTAAGCCCAACATCCACATCCAGACGGCCCTGCGCCAGCAT
Organism: uncultured Oscillospiraceae bacterium; assembly: GCA_964489575.1. GTDB lineage: Bacteria > Bacillota > Clostridia > Christensenellales > CAG-138 > Pelethousia. The sequence goes on from CAZAZI010000077.1 coordinate 5,198, forward strand.
ATTGGAGGCCGATGTCAGCCTGAGCATAGGCTGCTTGATGTTCCGGTTTACGAACTGGAGCAAAATAAAAACGCAAGCCGCAAGAATCACCAGCACGGCTATGCCCATGTGTAAGACGGAGGACATTGTGGCCTTCATGGCGTCCGCCTTGGATAGGCCGACGAAAATCGCGCCGACAACATGGCCCTCGGTGTCATACAGCGGATCGTATTTGGTGATATAGTCTTTCCCCGCAATGCTGTCGCTTCCGGCGTAGGATTCTCCCGCCTCCAAAACGGTTTTTGCAATTTCCTCGTTTAAGGGGAGATCGAGCAGCCGCTCTCCGTTTTGCATAATGGTCGTGGCAATGCGTTCGGTTCCGGCGAACAAGGAAAGCTCCGTGTTGTGCAGCTCCTTCAAATCATCCAGAATGGGTAAGCCCTCAAAGGTATAGCCAACAACGACCGTTCCGATAATGGAGCCGCCCTGGTTATAAATGGGCGTTCCGGTGCGGCAGGATAGCTTGACCAGGGCGCCTGGTTCCAGCGTAGTCGAAGTTTCTCCCTTGAGCGCCTTTTGCACATTCGATTGTTTGAGGATGCTATCCCCCAATTTGGCGGGCTCATGCTGGCGGATCACCACATCGCCTTTTGTATCGGTAATGCTGATGGTATCCACCTTAAGGATTTGGTTTAGATCATCCAGCACTGCTTTGAGCTCATTAAAGCTATTTTTCTCCAAGGCGTTAATAAGCCGATAGTTCTGCGCAATTGAAATGGCATTTTACCTGGAATGCTCCAGCATATCCGCAATTTCGCCGCTCAGGCTGCTGGAGGCGGAATCGACTCGCTCATAACTGATCTTTTCGTTATAGTTTGTGCTTTCCCAAATGCCGAGGCCGGCAATGCCCAAAACAGAAACGATGATCATTGAGATTACGGACAGCAAGATTTTTGCGCTAATTTTCACGTTTTCAAACCTCCGCCTTTTTATTGTGTATAAGTGATCTTGATCTGTTTCTCAGCTAGCGGGCTTGGCTCGCGGCAGTAGCCCGTACAATGGTGCGGGAGACAGCGCAGGCATCCTCCGTATGTCAAACCAAAAAAACAGCATCTTTCTGCGCTACTGCCAAGGTGCTCGTTAATGATAATATGAAAGCCCGGCACTCTGAGCATATACCGGACGCCAAATTATATAGTGTATTTCGGCAGGATTTCATCTTTTACCCACTTGCATAATGAACCGGCCGCTCTATTTTAATATATCGTTACAGACCCCAGATAAATTAAGGCGCCGGGTTGACGCAATGGAAATAAGAACTCCTCGTACAACAGCATCGCTTAACCTCAACGCAAGCCGAAAAAAGAATGGCCGGAATCAGCATAAAGGCAAACTTAAAGGGCTTAGAATCCTGCTCTTCACAAACTCAAAACCCTTGCCGCAACGTATACCGCTATTTTGTTTTACGTTTGAGGGCCACCGCGCTGCCCGGCTTGTTTTTTATCCCTTAGAACGGCTGCCCTGTGCTTTTCTAATAGAAGCGTTTAGTTTTCCGCATCGGGCGGGCAATTGGCCGGGATGCGCTTGCTTGTGGGCACGCCGTCGTCGATGACGATGCGGGCGGGCGGATCGAGCAACAGGGCGGGGTTATTCAGCAGGCGGCGCAGGTGCTTCATGGCGCTGGCATAATACTGGCCGTCGCAAATGCGCTCGTCTGTGACGAATTTTAGGCCGATGAAGCGCTTTTCGATGTGCTCGCCCTCGCGGTTGCTCATGCGCACCTTGTGCTTGTTGCCCATGGCCAGGAACATGGAGCAGGTGCCGAATTCATATAGGTGGTGGTAGATGGGGCCGATGCCCAGCGAGCCCACGTTGGTGAG
>CAZAZI010000078.1:0-7033 GCA_964489575.1 uncultured Oscillospiraceae bacterium
AAATGTCGTTTAAATCATCGTCGCTGATGCCCTGCACCAGCATGCCCCGGTTGGGGAAGCTCTGCACCAGGCCCTCCAGCTCCAGCTGCTTGAGCGCCTCCCGAATGGGCGTGCGGCTAACTTCAAGCTCTTCAGCAAGCCTGGTTTCAACCAGGTAATCGCCGATCTTATAGCTGCCGTCCAAAATGCCGTCCCGTATATGGTTATACACCTTGGTAGTCAGCGATTGTTTGTCGCTCATATCAAAAAACATACGAACACGCTGCTCCTATGCATGCTTATAGTATCTATTGATATTGTAGTCCATCCCCCATTATGTTGCAAGAAAAAGATGCGCGCTACGCATACTGATAGATATCATATGCAAAGGAAGACGCCATGAAACGTAGCCTCGTTTTGCTTTATGCAGCCCTCGCCCTTCTTTTTTGCGCCTGTGCCGCCCCCGTCTACGGCAGCCTTGCCGAGGCCGCGGAAAGCGGCGCGCGCCTGGGCGAGAACGTCCGCATAGACGGGGTGGACGTATCCGGCCTTACGCCCGCCGAGGCCGAGGCCCTGCTGGATGAAACCCATCAGGCCACGCTTTCCGCCCAAAGCTATCCTATTCTGGCAGGGGGGGAAACCCTGGAGATCCCCGCAACCAGCCTGCCTATCGCCTTCGACACGGAGGCCGTGCTGCTTCGCGCCCTTGCCCTGCCCCGCTACGCCCTGCCGAGCGAAGCGCGCTCTCTTTCCTGCACGCCCTATGCGGAGCTTGAGCCCCTCCGGGCCGCCCTCAGCCTGCACACCGAATCCCTTAATGTGCAGCCGCTGGACGCGGCCGCATCCTATGACCCCGCCGTGGAGGGACACTTTATTATTACAGAGGAAGCCCCGGGCCGCCAAACGGATGTACACGGCCTGGCGCAGGCTTTACAGGGCCGCATCCCATCCGGCGATACATCGCCGGTAGAGGCAGGCTTTCTGGCGCTGCTCCCCGCCTATACGGCGGATCAGGCCAGGGCGGATACGCAGCTCGTCTCAAAATTCTCCACCTCCTTTGCGGGCAGTACCTATGGCGTGAAGAACCGGGTGTTCAATATCAAAAAAGCCGCTTCGATCATCGACGGCACCCTCCTGGCCCCCGGCGAGGAATTCGATATGAACGCCGCGCTGGGGCCGCGCAATGAGGAAGGCGGCTGGAAGATCGCCACGGGCATCCTCGACGGGGCCTATGTGCAGGAATACGGCGGCGGCGTTTGCCAGGTATCCACCACCCTCTACAACGCCGTGCTGATGGCGGATCTCACCGTGATCGAACGCTATCACCACTCTTGGCCGTTGGGCTACGTGGCCGCCGGACGGGACGCCACCATCAGCACCGGCGGGCCGAACTTCCGCTTTGTGAACAGCTCGGAAGCGCCCGTCGTCATCTCGGCAACAGCGGATACCAAGGCAAAAACCATCACCGTGCGCCTCTATGGCCGGCTCCTGGCCGATGGGGTGACCATTTCCCTCAAATCCAAAAAAACCGCCACACTAGAGGATTTGGGCACGGCGTATACGATAGACCTTTCCCTGGCCCCCGGCCAAACGCAGGAGGTACGCAAAAGCCGCCGCGGCTGCATTGCCGTAACCTGGAAGGAATATTACAGCGCGGAGGGAGCGTTCATCCGCAAGGAGCAGGTTACGGAGGATAAATACCGCTCCATCAAAGGGCTGATCAAGGTTTCCGGGCAGCAAGTTCCGGCCCGGCAAAACATCGGCGCGACGCAATGAATGCGCCGCGCCACATGGTTGTTTCGCTTGCTTTTCTTCTGTGGGTTTGAAGTGTTCCGCCTGGGCTTTAAAGGCCTGGTAAAGGGCCGCTATTCCTCGCAGGGGTTATTCTGATTCATTTTGTAGCAGAGGCAGAGCAGGCTGTCCGTCATATGCAGGTCTTCTACCGGTACCTCTAGCTCGGCCAAATCCATGGGCGCAAAATTCCAGATGCCGCGCACGCCCGCGGCCTGCATGCGGTTGGCGATATCCTGCGCCGCGCTGCGCCGGGCGGCAATGATGCCGATACTGATCCCGTTCTTTTTGATGTAAGCTTCCAGCTCGTCCGTATGCAGCACGGGCTTGCCGTTGATGGTAGTCCCGATGCGGGCCGGGTCGATGTCGAACAGCGCCTCAATGGCGATGGAGTCCCGCTCGAAGCCCTCGAAATTGGCCAGTGCCGTGCCGATGTTGCCCGCGCCCACCACTACGGCTTTATAGGGCTGGTTGAGGGAGAGAATGTTCTTGATCTCGGATAGGAGCGTGCTCACGTTGTAGCCATAGCCCTGCTGGCCAAAGCCGCCGAAGCAATTGAAATCCTGCCGCACCTGCGATGCGTTGAGCCGCATCTGCTGGGCCAGCTTGCCTGAGGAAATGCGCTCCACCCCCGTCTTTTGAAGGATCAGGAGATGCCTGTAATACTTTGGCAGCCTGCGGATAACGGCTTCGGATACCTTGCGAACCTCCATAATTACCTCCAAATATATTATTTCGCATATAATAGATGTAAGCTTTTGTTCACTAAAGATTTCACAATAATTAAATTATATCGTCCCGTTTCATTTTTCGCAATGGCAACTTTCTTCCTTGCGTTATTCTTCCGTCTGCCTATCGGGCACAAAAAGGGCGGAGCCATCCGTTTCCTGCCAGGCGCCGCTCACGGACCCGTGGGCCGCGCCCAGCTCGATGTGCAGCATCGCGATGCCCAAGTCCACCCCGCCGTAGCCGAAATTGCTGCCGGTCTGGGTCACCTCGATGCCCTTTTCGTTGGGCGAAAAGCGCCAAGGTTGCCGGTTCACCGCACTGGGTGCCAGGCGCGCGCAGGAGAGGGCGCTCTGCTGCCAATCGGGCAGGGCCTGCAGCTGCTCCTGTGTAAGGCCCGTCAGCTCCTCCAGGCTTTTGCGGGGGCGGCCCATGTAGCTCTCGGCGGCGATGCCCAGCGGGGTCACCGCCACGATGCGCTCGCCTTCCTCTAAGGGAACCAGGCTTTGCGCCATCCGCTTGTGGTAGCTCGCGCCCACCCAGCAGGTGCCGACGCCCAGGGCCGTGGCCTCTAAAATGAAAGCCTCGCCCATATATCCCAGGCTGTGGGGGCTTGCGTCGGCCTTGGCCACAAAGGCGGCAAAGCGTTTCGCGCCTGCGATCTTACCATACCAGAGGAACATAGGTTTGAAGAGCCGCGCGTCCCGGCCCAAAAGGATGCGCACACCCCTGCCGCTGATGCGCGCCGCCGCTTCTTCCAGCGCGGCCAGTTCCTCCTCGCCCGGCTCCGCCTGGTAGCGGCGGACGGAGAAGCGCGCCTGGGTGGCGCTGTGCCAGCGTTCCATGTTGAATGTCATGCTCATACCCCCAATATTTTTTTGAGATACTGCCCGGTATAGCTTTCTTCGCAGGCCGCCACCCGCTCCGGCGTGCCCTGGGCCACGATCAGGCCCCCCCGGTCCCCGCCCTCGGGGCCCAGGTCGATGATATGGTCCGCCGTTTTGATCACGTCGAGGTTGTGCTCGATCACCAGCACTGTGCTGCCGCTCTCCAATAAGCGCTTGAGGATATCCAGCAGCTTTTCCACATCCGCCACATGCAGGCCGGTGGTCGGTTCATCCAGCACATACATGGTGCGGCCGGTATCGCGCCTGGATAGCTCCGTGGCCAGCTTCACCCGCTGGGCCTCGCCGCCCGAAAGGGTGGTGGAGGGCTGGCCCAAGCGCACATAGCCCAGGCCTACGTCATAGAGCGTTTGAAGCTTGCGCTTGACCTTGGGCAGGGCGGAAAAGAAGGAGAGCGCTTCCTCCACGGTCATATCCAGCACATCGGCGATGGATTTTCCCTTATACTTGACTTCCAGCGTTTCTCTATTATAGCGCTTGCCCTTGCAAACCTCGCAGGGCACGTAGATATCCGGCAAAAAGTGCATTTCGATCTTGATGATGCCGTCCCCCCGGCAGGCCTCGCAGCGGCCGCCCTTGACATTGAAGCTGAAGCGGCCGTTGCCGTAGCCGCGCACCTTGGAATCCGGCGTCATGGCATACACGTCGCGGATCAGGTCGAACAAGCCCGTATAGGTGGCCGGGTTGCTGCGGGGGGTGCGGCCGATGGGAGATTGATCGATATCGATGATCTTATCGAGCTGCTTGATCCCCTCCATGGCCTCATATGCGCCGGCGTTGCGCACCTTGGCCCGGTTCAGCTCCCGAAGGAGGGTCTTTTTGATCACCTCATTGACCAGGCTGCTCTTGCCGCTGCCGGAAACACCGGTGACGCACGTAAAAATGCCCAGGGGGATATCCACATCGATGCTTTTAAGGTTGTTGGCCTTTGCCCCCCGGATGCGCAAAAACCGCTGGCTTGCGCGCCGCTCCTTGGGCAGGGGGATGCTGCGCTTGCCGCTAAGGAACTGGCCGGTAATGGATTTTTCGCAGGCCATGATTTGCGCCGGCGTGCCCGCAGCCACGATCTCGCCGCCGTGCTCGCCCGCTCCCGGGCCGATATCCACCAGATAATCGGCGCTTAGCATGGTCTCCTCGTCGTGCTCCACCACGATCAGGGTGTTGCCCAAGTCGCGCATGCCCTTGAGGCTTGCCAGCAGGCGGGCGTTATCCCGCTGGTGCAGGCCGATGCTGGGCTCGTCCAAAATATAGAGCACGCCCACCAGGCCGGAGCCGATCTGCGTGGCCAGGCGGATGCGCTGGGCCTCGCCGCCCGATAGGGTGGCGGCTCCGCGCGAAAGCGTGAGGTAATCGAGCCCCACATCCACCAAAAACCCTAATCTTGCGTTGAGCTCTTTGAAGATCTGATCCGCGATCATCCGCTCCGTTTCGCTCAATTCCAAGGCGGCCATAAAGGCGCGGGCTTTGGTGATCGTCATATCGCTAAGCGTAGCGATGGAGAGGCCGTTCACCGTAACCGCCAGGCTTTCGGGCTTGAGCCGCTTGCCGTGGCAGGAGGGGCAGGGCACGCTGGACATATAGGCTTCCAGCTCCTGCTTTACGCCCTCGGATTGGGTCTCGCGGTAGCGCCGCTCCAAATTGGGGATGATGCCCTCAAAGGAAGCGTCAAAGGTGCCCGCGCCGAATTCCTTTTGATAGGCAATGTGTAGCTTCTCGCTGCCTGTTCCATAGAGGATGGCTTTGCGGGCCTTCTCGGGCAGGTCTTGGAACGGGGTATCTACAGAAAAGCCGTAGTGCTCCGCCATGGCGGTAAAGTACATATTGGCGATGCTGCCCGCGGCCCCGCTCTGCCAGCCGCTGACGCTGATAGCCCCTTCCCTTAGGCTCAGGGCCGGGTTGGGCACAACCAGGGCCACGTCCATCTCCAGCAGCATGCCCAGGCCACCGCAATGGGGGCAGGCGCCAAAGGGGTTATTAAAGGAGAACATGCGGGGCGTCAGCTCCTCGATGCTCACGCCGCAATCCGGGCAGGCGTAATTCTGGGAGAAAAGCAATTCCTCCTTGCCAACTACATCCACCTTGGCAAGGCCCGCGCCAAAGGCGAAGGCCGTTTCGAGCGATTCATTGAGCCGGCCTTCCACACCGGGCTTGATGGAGAGCCTGTCCACCACCACGTCGATGGTGTGCTTGATGTTTTTTTCCAGCTTGGGCGCTTCGTTGATATCGTATACCTGGCCGTCGATGCGCACGCGCACATAGCCATCCTTGCGGATCTGCTCCAGCAGCTTTACATGCTCCCCCTTGCGGGCGCGTACGGCCGGCGCGATGATCTGGATGCGGCCCCCGCCAAGGGCCATTACTTGATCCACCACCTGGTCGATGCTCTGGCGCTCGATGGGCTTACCGCACCGCGGGCAGTGAGGCTTGCCGATGCGGGCATAGAGCAATCGCAGGTAATCGTGTATTTCCGTTACGGTGCCCACGGTGGAGCGGGGGTTGTTGGAGGTGCTCTTCTGGTCGATGCTGATGGCCGGGGAAAGGCCTTCGATATAATCCACCTCGGGCTTTTCCATCTGCCCCAAAAATTGGCGGGCATAGGAGGAGAGGGATTCCACATAGCGGCGCTGGCCCTCGGCGTAGATGGTGTCAAAGGCCAACGAGGATTTACCGCTGCCCGAAAGGCCTGTGAAAACGATGAATTTATTCCTGGGCAGGGTGAGGCTCACGTTTTTAAGGTTATGCTCTCTGGCGCCCTGTATGCGCAGTTCTTCTTTCATATAACTCCTGTCGCTTTTTGTATGCGCCCGCCCTATTTGCGGGTACGGCCCCTGGCCTGCTTGCGGCTGCCAGGCATACCGGGGGCGATCTTTTTATGCTGTTCCTGCTCCGTAAGGGCAAAGAACTGGTCTCTAAGCTTGGCCGCCGTTTCAAAATCAAGCTCCGCCGCGGCCTGGCGCATCTGCTGCTGCAAAAGCTCGGCCCGGGCGGCCTTATCCGCCGCAGGCAAGCTCTCGGCCTTGGGCTTGCTGCTGATCTCCAAAATGCCGTGCACGGCCTTGGTGATGCTCCTGGGGATGATGCCGTGCGCTTCGTTGAAGGCCATCTGTTTTTCGCGGCGGCGCTCGGTCTCTCCGATGGCTACGGCCATGCTGGGCGTGACTTCATCCGCGTACATGATCACCTTGCCCTCGGCATTGCGGGCCGCCCGGCCAATGGTTTGGATAAGCGAGGTGGCGGAGCGCAAAAAGCCCTCTTTATCCGCATCCAAAATGGCCACCAGCCCCACCTCGGGCAGATCCAGGCCCTCTCTGAGGAGGTTGATGCCCACCAGCACATCGAACTCGCCCAATCGCAGGTCGCGGATGATCTCCATGCGCTCAATGGTTTCGATATCGCTATGCATATAACGCACGCGGACGCCCAGTCCGTCGAGGTATTCCGTAAGGGTTTCGGCCATGCGCTTGGTAAGCGTGGTTACCAGCGTGCGCAAGCCCTTGGCCGTGCGCTCCCGAATCTGCGAGAGCAGATCATCCACCTGGCCCTTCACGGGCCGTACCTCCACGGGCGGGTCTACCAGGCCCGTGGGCCGGATGATCTGCTCCGCCACCTGGCTGGCGAGGCCCAGCTCATAA
>CAZAZI010000079.1:0-7007 GCA_964489575.1 uncultured Oscillospiraceae bacterium
AAACCTCCTTGGGGTTTTGATTTATTATTCCCATAGACAGTACATAACCATACCAAAATGCGTTTTTTACCTTGCCATCGGCCCGGCAGGCCATAGGCGCCTTCGTTCTTATCCGGTTTCATTGTAACGTTCGCCTAGGCCGCCTCACCCTTCGCGGCAAAACAAACGGCGGCGCACGATGCCGCGCGCCGCTTTGCCTGCCCGTTTTTTCTATATCAATCGATGATATTCGCGTATTCCCCGTTAAGGATCTCCGTGCCTACCAGGTTGAGGTCGGTAATGGTGAGGGTGATGTCCATCTCCTTGCCATCGCGCCAGATGTGGAACTCGATCGTATCGCCCACCTGCAAGCCGGCCACATAATCCACCAGGTCGCTATGCGCACCGGGCGTGATGCCATTGTAGGAGAGGATGATGTCGTTCACCCGCAGATCCGCCTGGTGAGCCGGGCCGTTGCGGGTTACGGTATAAACCAGCACGCCCTCGGGAATGTCGTATTCCTCGGCGTAATAGGCGTCGATGGTCACAACGGAAATGCCGATGCCGGGCCGCACCACGTGCCCCGTGGTAATCAGCGCCTCCACCACCTTCATTGCGTCGTCAATAGGGATGGCGTAGCCGATGCCTTCGGCGTTAACCACGTTGCCATAGTCGTCATAGCCGGCGTAGAGGGTTTTGGCGCTGGTAATGCCGATCACCTTGCCCTGCATATCGAGCAGGGGGCCGCCGCTGGAGCCGGGGTTGATGGCCGCGTCCGTTTGCAGGTAGCTGTTGACCCGGCCGTCCACGTTGGTCTGCCGGGCCGTGGCGCTTATGATGCCGAAGGTGGCCGTATCCGCCAGCTTCTCGCCCGTGGGGTTGCCGATGGCCACAGCAAAATCGCCCACCCGCACATTGGCGCTCGTACCAAGGGGCAGGGGCGTAAGCGGGTCCGCCGGGTCGATCTTGAGCACAGCCACATCGAGGCGCGTATCCGCGCCCACGGTCTCGGCCTCGAGCTCATCCCCATCGGTGAATTTCACCATCACGCGGGAAGCATCCTCCACCACATGGGCGTTGGTAATGATATACCCTTCGCTGGAAACAACAAAGCCGCTGCCGTAGCTGCCCAAGAATTCCCCGTCGCCGCGCTCTGAGGCATAGTAAATATCCAGCCCCACTACGCCCTCGCTTGAATGCTCCACAATATCTGGCAGGGGATTGATTGCGTTCCCCAGTTGCGGCGCTTGCCCGTCAAAGGCGGGCAGGGGCCTTGAAACATATTCGGGCGGCTCGATCTGCTCGGGCTCGGTCGATTCGGACTCCGGCCATGCTTCCTCCGTGCGGGGGCCGAAGCCGCCATCCCAACCCCATTCCCAAAACTCCTCGGGCGTATGCTCCGCGCCTGCGCGGATCAGGGCGGATATTCCGCTGGCGCCCAGGGACACCAGCCCCGTGATCAGCGAGCCCAGCGCCAGGCCCACCAGCAGGCAGACCGCGCCCACGGCCACATAGCCGCCTATGTTGCCGCGCTTTTTCTCCGGCTGCTCCGCGCTGAAGCGGGGCCGCGCATTGGGATAGGATGCGGGTTCCTGCTCCTCTTTTGGCGGGTTTTTCTGTTGCTCAGGCTGATAGGTGTTGTTCTCTTCCATATATATTCCTTTCCACGAATCGCTTCGCGCTATACGCGCCGCTGCGAGAGTTTGGATTGCGGCTGGGGCCGCTCCGCCCGTTTGAGGGTAAAGATGAATGCCGTGCCGCTGCCCAGCTCGCTCTCGACTGTTATATCCTGGCCGTGGGCGGCGATGATGCGCTTGACGATGGAGAGCCCCAAGCCGGTGCCGCTTTGCGCGCGGGGGGTATGCGCCTTTTCGGCTTTGTAGAACCTATCGAACACATAGGGGATATCCTCCTCCGCCACGCCCTTGCCGCTATCCGCCACGCGGATGGTGGCAAGCCGCTTATCCGCAGCCGTAGAAATGGCCAGGCGGCCCCCCTCTGGGGTGAATTTGACCGCGTTGTCGATCAGGTTTCGCAGTACCTGGGCGATCTGATCCGCGTCCGCTTCAACATAGCAGTAATTTTCGGAAAAATCAAGCGCTATTTCGATATGCGCGGAGTCGATGCGGGCCTCGAAGGTTAAGAGGGTGCGGGCGATCAGCTCGTTGATATCGAAGGCGCTCAAATTAAGGGCGTATTGGCCGGATTCGATGCGGGCTAGATCCAGCAGGTCGTTGACCATGCCGGTCATACGACGATTCTCGTCGATGACGATCGCCAGGTATTTTGGTCTTTCCTCCGGCGGGATGGTGCCATCCTGTATGGCCTCCAAAAAGCCGCGCATGGAGGTGAGCGGCGAGCGCAGCTCATGCGAAACGTTGGCTACGAAGCTGCGCCGGGATTGCTCTAATGAATTAAGCTCATTCGCCATCAGGTTGAAGCTCTTGCCCAGCTGGGCTACTTCATCCTGCCCTTTGGCGCGCAGGCGCAAGTCGAACTCGCCCTTGGAAAAGCGCAGCACCGTGGCGTTCATATCGATGATGGGCCGGGTGATGCGGCCCGTGGTATAGCTTACCGCTAAAAAGGCCACCAGCACCGCGATGCAGGAATAGAGCAGCACGTCCATCCATACCTGGCGCACGGAGGCGTTGATGCGGCTCATGTCCGTATGCAAAAAAAGGGCCGCGATGATCCTCTCGCCATTGGCGATGGGGGCGGTGAGGGTCATCACCGGGATATCCACCCGGTCCTGGAGCATGTTGGTGACGATGCGGCCCGCGTTGGAGCCGCCAAGCAGGGCCAGCGCCTGCTCCTCCACATCCATATCCTGGCTGCCCTTCCATTTTTCTTGCGAGGCTTCATCCACAAAGGCCCGCTTGCCATATTGGGCATCGGCAAAGCGCAGCACGATCATGGCGTCGTATTTACGGGCGATGGTCAACAGCTCCTTTTCCGCCAGGGGGCGCTTGTCGTCATCCATATAGCGGTTGACTACCGTATCGGCGATCTCCTCGGCCTCGCGCCGGAGTTCGCTCTCCTTTTCCCCCATATATTGCTGCTGGAACATGCTGCCCACCGTAACGCCCAAGAGGATCATCAGCCCCAGCGTTACGGAAAGGTAGGTGACCAGCATACGGGAAAAAAGGGTTTTGAACATTTATTTTTTTGCCTCGAATTTATAGCCCACGCCCCACACGGTTTTGAGCTGCCAAGCCTCCCGCTCGCCCAGCTTTTCGCGGATACGCTTTACGTGCACATCCACCGTGCGGGAATCGCCAAAGAAATCAAAGCCCCATACCTGCTCCAAAAGCTGCTCGCGGGTGAACACCTTGCCCTCGCGGGAGGCCAGAAAAAACAGCAGCTCAATCTCCTTAGGCGGCATTTCGATCTGCTTGCCATCCATAATAACGGCGTAATTATCGAGGGAAATGGAAAGGCCCTCGAACTCCACGCTCTTTTCGTTCTCGGGCTGGCTGCTACGCCGAAGCACCGCCTTAACCCGGGCCAAGAGCTCTTTTGCATCGAAGGGCTTAACAATGTAATCGTCCGCGCCAAGATCGAGGCCTTGGATGCGGTCGAGCGTATCCCCCTTGGCGGTGAGCATAATCACGGGCACGTCGCTTTCGGCCCGCATCTTGCCCAAGACCTCCCAGCCATCCAGGCCGGGCAGCATCACATCCAGCACCACCAGCGCGGGCTGCACCTTGCGGAAAAGCTGTAGGGCCTCATCCCCCCGCTCGCCGCAGGTCACCTCATAGCCGGCCTTGCGCAGGTACATTTCGATGATGGCCAGGATATTCCGGTCATCATCGATGACCAGGATGGAGTTCTTCTCCATGGCAATTCCCCCTTATTCTGCTTCTTCTTCGGTCGAAAGGGCGATGCCGTGCCGCTTCAGAAGCGCAGCCGCCACGCCCATTCCCGGCCTGCATTGGCCTGAAAAGCTGCCGTCGTAGATAGTTCCCGCGCCACAGGAAGGGCTCCGGGCCTTCAGCACGGCCTCCTTCACCCCCGCCGTTTGGCAAAGGGCCAAGGCTTCCTGTGCGCCCTTTACAAAGGCCGCCGTTACATCCCGGCCCGCTTGATCGACCACCCTGGCACGGCCATCGAGCACATCCTCCCCGTCGCCGCCCCGGATTTCGCTGGGCAGGCGGGGCGTGGGCAGGCCGCCCAGGCATTCCGGGCAGATGGCCAGCGCGCCCGCGGCCTTGGCCCGCCGGATCACGGCCGCTTCCGCTTTGGCTTCGCCGTTATAGCGGCAGCGCTCCCCCAGCAGGCAGGCGGATACGGCCAGTTTTGTCATATATGATATCATCCTTCCCAGCAGCTTGTATGAACTGCGTGTAAATTTCTGTGTTATTTTTGGAAGCTCACCACGGTCACGCCCGCATCGCCTTCGCCGTATGCACCCATGCGGAAGCTCTTGACCCGCTTGTCCCGCCGAAGGAAATCCTGAACGCCGGCCCGCAGCGCGCCCGTGCCCTTGCCATGGATAATGCTGATCTCCGTAAGCCCGCTCAAAATGCAGTTGTCAATATATCGGTCTACCGTAAGCAGGGCTTCATCCACCAGCATACCCCTTACATCCAGCTCCATGCCGGCCTGGCGATCCGTTTCCAGCTGAATCTTGCCCACGCCCTTCTTGGGCCCGTCGTCCTCCAAAAGGCGCAGGTCGCTCAGCTTGGCGCTCAGCTTCATGATGCCCGCCTGCACCTGCACCTCGCCCTTGGCATCCGCAGGCGCGAGCACAGTAGCCTTTTGCTCCAGCGAAAGGATACGCACCGTGTCCCCGGGCCGCACGGCCTTGGGAGCCGCGCCGTAGGCGGGCTTCTTTTTGGCCAATGGCTCCGCCAGCGCGCCCTCCCTGGCTCTAAGGTCGTCTCGTGAGCGCTGGATCACTCGATCCGCCGCGCGCTGATCCACCCCGGGAATGGCCCGGATATCGGCAATCAGCTTTTCCATTTCAGATCGGGTATCCGCCACCAGCTTGCGGGAATCCTCTTTCGCCTTGGCGCGCAGCTTTTCCCGCTCCGTTTCCATGCGCGTGCGCTGCTCTTCCACCTCGCGGCGCAGCTTGTCCATCTCCTGCCTGGCCTCGGCCGCCAGGCGGCGCTCCTCTTGTGCCCGGCGGTGCTGGGCCTCGGCCCCGGAGATGATATCCTCGAATTTTACGTCTTCATTTTTAAGGTAGCCCCGGGCCTTTTCGATCAGCCCCTCGCCCATGCCCAGGCGGCGGGAAATCTCAAAAGCGTTGGATTTGCCCGGTATGCCGATGAACAGCCGGTAGGTGGGGCAGAGCCTATCCACATCGAATTCCATGGAAGCGTTCTCCATGCCGGGCCGGGTGAGGGCAAAGGCCTTGATCTCGCTATAGTGCGTGGTGGCCACGGTGCGGCAGCCCCGGCCGTGCAGCTCTTCGAGAATGCTCATCGCCAGCGCCGCGCCCTCGATAGGGTCTGTACCCGCGCCCAATTCATCCAGCAGCACCAGCGAGCCTTCGCCGGCCCGTTCCAAGATGGCGACGATGTTGGTCATGTGGCTGGAGAAGGTGGAAAGGCTCTGCTCGATGCTCTGCTCGTCGCCGATATCCGCATACACGGCCCCGAACACAGGCAGGCGGCTGCCCACTTGCGCCGGGATAAAAAGGCCGCTCTGGGCCATCAGCACAAAAAGGCCCACGGTCTTAAGGGTTACCGTTTTGCCGCCTGTGTTGGGGCCGGTAATGATGAGGGTTTGAAAATCCTGCCCCAGCCAGATATCGATGGGCACCACCTGGCCCGCCGGAATCAGCGGATGCCGGCCCCGTATGATACGGGCATAGCCGCTTTCATCGAGCTCCGGCCGGGCGGCCTCCATCTCCCGGGCCAAGCGCGCCTTGGCAAAGGCCAGGTCTACGCTGCCCAATACGCTAAGGCCCTCCAGCATATCCGCCGCATAGGGGGCGCAAAGGGCCGTAAGCTCGGCGAGGATGCGCTCGATCTCCTCTTCTTCCTCGCCCAGCAGCTTTTTATATTCATTGCCAAGCTCCACCACAGCCGTGGGTTCGATAAAGAGCGTGGCCCCGCTGCCGGATTGATCGTGGATCAGGCCGGGCACGTTCTGCCTGTATTCCTGCTTCACGGGCAGCACGAAGCGGCCGTTGCGAATGGTTATCAACGGCTCCTGCAAATATTTCTGAAAGGTGGTGGAGCGGATCATGCTGCCCAGCCGCTCGCGCACCCGCTCGTTCGTAAGGCGCATGCTGCGGCGGATGCGGGCCAGCGCCGGGGAAGCGCCGTCGGATATCTCATCTTCACCGATGATGCAGCGGCCGATTTCCTCCTCCACGCTGCGGTGGGGGGCCAGCCATTCGGAAAGGTTTCGAAGGCGCGGGCAGTCCGCCGCGGCATCCAGGGCCTCCTTACAAAGGCGGATGGCACGAAGAACCCGGGCCAGGCCCAAAAGCTCCGTGGGCGAGAGGTAAAGCGCCGCGTGAACGCGCCGGAGGCAAGCGCGCATATCCGGGAAATCCTCCACCGGCGCATGGCCCTTGCGCAAATACAGGCTCTCCGCCTCGGCCGTGAGCGCCAGAGCGGAGGCCACTTCCTCGCGCGTAAAGGCGGGGGTCAACGCCTCGGCCAGTTCCCGGCCGGCAAAGCATTGGGCCTTCTGCGCCAGCTGCGCGCGTATTTTATCGTATTCCAGGGTCTTTAATACTTTATCCAGCATGGTCGTATCCTTGCTTTTGTTTTTATTCCACGGCCCTGCTCCAGTGGCCGCGGGTTGCGCTTACGGGCGGCTCCACGGCCTCGCCGGCCAGGGCCGCTTTGGCCCGCGCGATCAGGCGGGACACCTCGCCGGGCGCTTCCTCATAAAAGGCCAGCTGCGCGAGGCCGGGCTTGGGCAGTTGCGCGAGATAGTCCGTTATGTCCGTTGGCAGGTAGTTGAGCAAGCGCACCAGGCAGCCGTCCGCCCCTTTCACAGGCGAAAGGGGGAATCGCCGCCCGGCCTCATCCTCGAGAAAATCGCCCACACCCAAACAGCCGCCG
>CAZAZI010000080.1:0-7002 GCA_964489575.1 uncultured Oscillospiraceae bacterium
TTGAGGAAAACCACCATGCCGGATACCGTATCCCGGCCCCGGATGTGAGAATTATCGTAGCACTCCATGCGCGTGGGCAGCACCTCAAGGCCGATGGCCCCGCAAAGCGCTGCCAAGGCCCCCTCGCCCTTTTCCCAGGCGCGGTGCTCCAGCTCCCGGGCCTTCTTGATCGCGTCCAGCCCGTTTTCATAGGCCATCTCCGCCTGCCTGCGCTTTTCTCCCCGCTGCGGGCAGATCAGCGCCGCCCTGCGGCCCCGGATCTCAGTGAGCCAGGCCGCGATGGCCTGGGCATCCTCGGGCAGCTCGTGCACCACTACCTCGGGCGGGATGGGCACATCCTCGGCATAATATTGCTTTAAGAAGTTGGCCATCACCTCGGGGCCGCTCTCCTCCCCGCAGGCCATGCGCAGCCGCTCCGTGCCCACGATCTTGCCGCCGCGCACGAACAGCGCGAAAACCACCGCGTCCTGCTCATCCCGCGCAAGCGCGAACACATCCCGCGTAGCCCCGGCCGTGGAGATGGCCTGCTGCTTTTCCCCCAGGCCCTGCACGGCGGCGATCTTATCGCGTATTTGGGCCGCGCGCTCGTATTCCAGCGCTTCTGCCGCCTGCTCCATATCCGCCTTCAATCGGGCGATGATCGGCTCCGTATGTCCCTCCAAAAAGCGGCAAACGCTATCGAGCAGAGCGTGATATTCCTCCCGGCTCACCTTGCCCGAGCAGGGCGCGCAGCATTTGCCAAGGTGATACATCAGGCAGGGCCGCTCCCCCCGGGCGATGGCCTTAACCAAGTCCTTTTTGCAATGCCGCACCGGGAAAGCGTCGCGGATCATGTTGAGCGAATCCCGTAGGGCGACGGCCGAAAGGTATGGGCCGAAATAGCGCGCCCCATCCTTCTGTACCCGCCGCACCACCTCGAAGCGGGGGAAATCCCGGCGGATATCCAACCGCACATATGGGAAGTGCTTATCATCCTTGAGCAGGATGTTATAGCGGGGCTTCAAAGACTTGATGAGGTTGCTCTCAAGCGTAAGGGCCTCGGTCTCATTGGCAGTGAGGATATACTCAAAATCGTCGATATGGCTCACCATGGCCGCCACCTTGGCTTGCTTGGGCCCATGCTGAAAATATTGGCGCACGCGGTTTTTGAGGTTTACCGCCTTGCCAACGTAGATGACTTCCCCGGCCGCGTCGTACATGCGGTATACGCCCGGCGCATCCGGCAGGAGCTTCAGTTTTTCTTCGATCGCTTGGTTCATGGCTGCATTATACAATAAAAGGCTCCTTCATACCAGCCCTGCCATCCTGCGCGAACGGCGGTCCTACGCGGACGGCGTGCGCGGGGCACAGCCTTCCGGATGTTCGCGGGGCCTGCGCCGTTTGTTTTGTTGCCCACCTACCCACGCGAACGACTGTCCTACGCGGACGGCGTGCACGGGGCACAGCCTTCCGGATGTTCGCGGGGCCTGCGCCGTTTGTTTTGTTGCCCACCTACCCACGCGGACGGCGGTCCTACGCGGGCGGCGTGCGCGGGGTACGGCCTTCCGGATATCCGCGGGGCTTGCGCCGCTTGTTTTGTTGCCCGCGTGGCAACGCTTGCCAAAGGCCTCTTCCCGGTTTATGATAATACCAATATATGAAAGAACAAGAGGAAGAAACATGCGGACTGCATACATCGACTGTACCGTTTTGGATGGCCGCGAGCGGATGGAACCGCATCCTCAAACGACGGTTCTCGTGGCGGATGGGAAGATCGTCTCGATTGAAAAAAACGGGCGGGTCCCCGCCGGCTACGAGGTTGTTGATCTTGCGGGCCGCTACCTGATGCCGGGCCTCATCAACCTGCATATCCACCTGCCCTCCAGCGGAAAGCCATCCGCGAAGCAGGGGGATATGGCCAAGCTCGTAAGGCTGGTGATGCACACCGCGTTCACCCGGGCGATCCTTAGGCGTGTATGCGAAAAGAACGCGGAAAAGCAGCTGCTGTCCGGCGTGACCACCGTTCGCACGGTGGGCGGCGTAGGCAGCGTCGATACCCAGATCCGCGACCGCATCCTTGCCGGAAAAACCGTAGGCCCGCGTATTCTGGCGGCCAACATGGCGGTCTCCGTTCCCGGTGGGCACATGGCCGGCTCGCTGGCCTACGCTTCCGCCAGCGCGGATGAAGCCGGGCAGGATGTGCGGCTGATTGCCAAGGACAGCCCCGATCTGATCAAGCTGATGATTACCGGCGGCGTGCTGGACGCCAAAGTCAAAGGGGAGCCGGGCGTGCTGCGCATGCCGCCGTCGTATGTCAAAGCTTGCTGCGAGGCTGCGCATCAATGCGGCTATCCGGTTTCCGCCCATGTAGAAAGCCCGGAGGGTGTGCGCGTGGCCCTGGAAAACGGCGTGAACACGATCGAACACGGCAGCGCCCTTGACGGGGATTTGGTGGCCCTATTCAAAGAAAAGAAGGCCAGCCTGATCTGCACCATCTCCCCAGCCCTGCCCCTGGCCCTGTTTGACCGAAGTGTCTCCCGCAGTTCTGAGATGACGCAGTTTAACGGCAAGGTGGTGATGGACGGAATCATCGCCGGCGCGAAAACAGCCCTGGAAAACGGGATTCCCGTCGGCCTGGGCACCGATTCGGGCTGCCCGTATACCACGCACTACGACATGTGGCGCGAGCTGGTCTATTTCCACCGGTATGTGGGCGTTTCCAACGAATTCGCCCTCTATACGGCGACCAAGCGCAACGCCGAGATCGTGGGCCTTGGCTCCGTGACCGGCTCGATTGAGGCGGGCAAGGCAGCGGATTTTCTCATCACCGAAGGCAACCCCCTGGAAGACCTGGCCGCGCTGCGTACGCCCTATATGGTGGTCTCCGGCGGCAAACGGTTTAAGAACCCGCGAATCAAAAAATATGCCGATGTGGAGAATGAACTGGATAAGTGGCTGTAAGATTATTTAGGATAAAAAAGGCGGCACGCAAGCCGCCTTTTCGCATTAATCCCGGATTATGGGCTCGATGTGCCAGAGCTCCCCAGCGTATTCACGGATGGTACGGTCGCTGGAAAACTTGCCGGCGCTGGCCACGTTCATCAGGCACTTGCGGCCAAAGGCCATGCGGTCCTGATAATCGCGGTTGGCCCTAAGCTTTGCCTCCACATAGGGCAGGAAATCCAGCAGGTGGTAATAATGATCCGGCCTGTGCCAGCTCGCGCCGTTGAGGATGGATTCATATATCTCGCGAAACGCGCCGCTGCCGCCATCGCTCACCGTGCCGTTGACAAGGGTATCCAGCGCCCGGCGCACGCGCGGCTCGCGCTCGTAGATCTCGCGGGGGTTGTAGGAATCGCGGATGGCGGCGATATCTTCCACCCGCGCGCCGAAAACGTAGTTGTTCTCCTCCCCCGCCTCGGCCACGATCTCGATATTGGCCCCGTCATAGGTGCCCAGGGTGACCGCGCCGTTGAGCATGAACTTCATGTTGCCCGTGCCGCTGGCTTCTGTGCCGGCCGGTGAGATTTGCTCCGAAACATCCGCGGCCGGGATGATATGCTCTGCGTAGGAGCAATTATAATTCTGCACAAAAACCACGCGCAGCTTATCCTGCACAGCCGGGTCGTTATTGACCAGCTTAGCGACCTCGTTGATATACTTGATGATGCTCTTGGCCCGGGCGTATCCCGGCGCGGCCTTTGCGCCGAAGATGAAGGCCGTAGGCGTGAAGTTTTGCAGGCTGCCGTCTTTGAGCGAATAGTAGATATCTACAATGGAAAGCGCGTTGAGCAGCTGGCGTTTGTATTCATGCATGCGCTTCACCTGGATATCGAAAAGGAAGCCCGGCGGAATCGCTACCCCCTCCTTTTCGCGGATGATGGCCGCAAGCTGGTTCTTTTTCTGCTGCTTTACGGCGTTAAAGCGGGCCACGGTCGCGTCATCCAGATGGCGCTTGATGCCTTGCAAGCGATCGAGGTTCAAAAGGAAATCCCGCGAGCCCAGGCGATCCGCGATCAGATCGGCAAGCTCGGGGTTGCAAAGGCCCAGCCAGCGGCGCTGGGTGATGCCGTTGGTTTTGTTGCAGAATTTCTCCGGGAACATGGCGTACCAATCCGGAAAAAGCTGGCGCTTGATCAGCTCGCTGTGGATCTGGGCCACGCCGTTTACATAGGTGCTGCCATAAACGGCCAGGCGCGCCATGTGAATCTGCCCGCCATCCGCAATCTGCATGCGGGCGATGCGCTCCTGCGGCGCGTCCAGGGCGCGCAATTCGGCGTTCATTTTATCATTGATGCGGCTGATCAGCTCGGTGATCTCGGGCACCACGGAGCGGAACAGCTCATAATCCCACTTTTCCAGGGCCTCGCTCATCAGGGTGTGGTTGGTATAATTGAAGGTTTGCCTGGTGATGTCAAAGGCCGCGTCAAAATCGAGGCCCTCCTTCATCAAAAGGCGGGTCAGCTCCGGGATAGAGACGGTGGGGTGCGTATCGTTGAGCTGGATGGCGCAGTGGGCAGCGAAGCCGCCCATATCCGCCCCCCGCACCCGCTTATAGCGCCGGATGATATCTTGCAGGCTGGCGCTCGATAGGAAATATTGCTGTTTGAGGCGCAGCCGCTTGCCTTCGTAGGTGCTGTCGTTGGGGTAGAGCACGCGGGTGATATCATCTACCTTGTTTTTATCGCGCACGGCCAGGTCATATTCCTGCTCATTGAAGAGAGCGAAATCGAAGGCCTCCAGCGATTCGCTCTGCCACAGGCGCAGCGTGCCGATATTCTTGGCGCCGTAGCCGATGATGGGCATGTCGTAGGGCACTGCCAGAACCGTTTGGTCGGCAAAGGCCACCTCAACGGTTTTATCATCCCGCCTGCGGGACCAGGGATCGCCCTGGCGCAGCCAGTCGTCCGCCTTCTCGACCTGGCTGCCATCCTGGAAGCTCTGCTTGAAAAGGCCGAATTTATAGCGCAGGCCGTAGCCATCCAGCGGCAGATCCATTGTGGCCGCGCTATCCAAAAAGCAGGCGGCCAGGCGGCCCAGGCCGCCGTTTCCCAAAGCCGCGTCCTCAATATCTTCCATGGCGGATAGATCCGCGCCTTTGGCCCGCAGCAGCGCGCGCATCTGCTGCAAAATATCCAGGCAGTATAAATTATTGAACACCATGCGGCCCATGAGATATTCCGCGCTGAAATAATAAGCCCGGCGCACCATGCTATGGCTCTTGCGCGCCTGCCGCCAATCCTCGGAAATGCTATACATCACCGCGCCGGCCAGGGCCTTGTGCAGCTGCCAGGTCTTCGCCTCGCACAGGTCGATTTGGTAATCGCTGCGCAGCTGCTCTTCCATGCGGCGCAGGATCATGGCGGGTTCCATCATATAAGCTTAATCCCCCTAAATAAAAAATCAAACGGGAACATTCCCGCAATTCTATCAAGAACCATGCGAATTATATCATAAATCCCCGGGGCTGACAATTCCCCGCGCGCAATAAACTTATGCGCTAAAGTTCCCGCCTGCGGCAAAATGCGACGCAACTCGTATGTTGGCATATTTATCCGCGATTGACGGCTGCACATGCGCTTCGCTATCATAGAAGCATCAGGCCAAAGGAGGGCGCGTTGCAATGGAAGCCAGGCGGCAAAAGCGGGAACATACGGCGGGCGATATCGGCCGCGCCTTTCACGATCTGGCCCACACATATACCATCTGCATGCAGCTTACACTGGGCAAATACGGCCTTTACCCCGGCCAGCCTCAGGTGCTGTTCGCCCTCAAGGCGCTGAGCCGGCCCACGCAAAACGAGCTGGCGGCCTACCTGGGCGTGGGCAAGGCTTCTGCCGGCATTTCGGTGCGGCGGCTGGAGAGCGGCGGCTTTATCAAGCGCACCCGGGATAAAAAGGACACCCGCTGCATCCGCATCCGCCTCACCCCCAAGGGCGAGGAATACGTGCGCTGGTGCTCCATCGATTACGATATGTTCTACGCCACCATGCTGGAAAGCTTCACGCCGGATGAGCGCGGCGAGGCCTTCGCCATGCTCGAGCGCATGGACGAGAGCCTCAAAGCGCTTCGCAGCCGTTTAGAAAGATGAGCGCATTCGCGCTCTTTTTTATTTGAAAACCCGCACCCGGTCTTCAAACACCCGCACCAGCGTTTCCGCCAGATCCGCGCCGGCCCCGCCCGAAAGGTCGTAAATGGTGATGCGCTCCGGCGAAAGCCCTACCAGCACGCTCATCACCCCGTCGCCCGTGCAGCGGTCGTAATCGATACGGCTGTCCTGGTCGTCCGTCAGGGTACAGCTGCCGTCCGGGTTCAGGATGATGTATACATCCCGCACCTGCGGCGGCCTAAGCTGCACAAACGCGGCCAGCACCTGCATCAGCTCCCAATATTCCGCCTCCAGGAGCAGCTCCTCCGCAGCCCGCATCACGCAGATCTCCCAATCCCGCAGTGTCTCCTGCATACGAAACCGCATGAAGCCCTCCAGGTTCAAATGATCTTCTTCCGCATAAAAGGCCAGCAGCTCCCGCAGGATCGCGTCGGCCCCGGCCTGTTCCCCGCCCGCGCGGGCCAGCTTCACCGCCTCGGACAGCACACGCCGTTTTTCCTCCAACGCCAGCGGCAGCTCGTTGACCATGCGGGCCAGCTCAAAATGGGAGATATCCATGATCAGCAGCCCCCGAACGGCCCTGCACCATCGCTCCAGGTCGCCCTCTTCCTTTAGCTCGAAGGCGGCCTGGTCCTTTTGCGCTTTGAGCCTTTTTTCCATGCCCGCATCCTGCGGGTATTCCGCCGTCAACCTGCGCAGGGCAAGCCTGCCGATATCCGCGTTATATTCCAACGTGCCCACAGAGCACAAACGCATCATAGCCTCTCCTTCTCCTTTGGGAGCCGACCGCTCCTTATCCATATCCGTCTTTTGCAGGATATGCGCCGGAGCCATCTGGTGTTCACCTGGTTTAGTATACCGAAGCCGGCCCCGGATGTTTCGCTGTAAAATTTGCCACGCACCTTGCGAGAACG
>CAZAZI010000081.1:0-6970 GCA_964489575.1 uncultured Oscillospiraceae bacterium
GCCTTTTCCACCAGGATTTCATCGAATATTACGGCAAGGCCAATTTTATGAAGGCGGCGCTGGTCATGGCGGATGCCGTGACCACCGTAAGCCCCTCCTATGCTTCCGAAATTCAATCCAGCGGCTATGGCGAAACGCTCGACGGCGTGCTCCGAGCCCGGGGCCGGGTGAGCGGCATCCTCAATGGATTGGATGAATCCCTCTACGACCCTGCTACGGACCCGCACATCACCGCCCACTTCAGCGCGGACGACCTTGCCGGCAAGGCCCGCTGCAAACGGGATTTGCAGGATTATTTCAACCTGGATGCCGATGCGGACGCGCCCATCGTAGGCATGGTTACCCGCCTTACGGATCAAAAAGGCCTCGACCTGATCGAGCAGGCCATAGAGCGCTTTATGGACAGGCGCATGCAGTTCGTGATCCTGGGCGCCGGTGAGCGGCGCTACGAGCAGCTCTTCTCCTGGGCCTGCTGGCGCTGGCCCGGCCGGGTAGGCTGCTGGCTGGAGCACAACCCGCCCATGGCCAACCGGGTCTACGCGGGCAGCGATATATTCCTCATGCCCTCGCAGTTCGAGCCCTGCGGCCTGGCCCAACTCATCGCCCTGCGCTATGGCTCCGTGCCCATCGTGCGCGAAACGGGCGGCCTCAAGGATAGTATCGCGCCCTACAATAAGTTCACAGACGAAGGCCTGGGCTTTACCTTCGCCTTCTACGATGCCGCCGATATGCTGGGCGCTCTTGATCGCGCCCTGGAAACCTTTTTCGATTACCCGGCCTCCTGGCGCAGCCTGCAAACGCGCGGCATGCGCGCCCACTTCACCTGGGATAAGAGCGCCCGGCAGTATATGGATCTGTATCGGAGCTTGTAGGGGAGCGGCAGGGGCCCTGCCCCGCTATCCCCGCCTGCTCTTAAAAGAGTGCCCGGAGCCACTGTTGTCAATGGGGAAAATGATATTTCTGCGGTCCGTTTCGTATCCCATAATTATGAAGAGGGGTAAGCGATTTTCTGCTTACGCCCTCTTAGTTCCATACGGCCAAGAACAGCGATATAGCACAATAGACCAAGAGCAACGCCATAATTGCATTTGTAATCTTCGCATATTGTGAAAACAACAACTTAAATGCTGAACCGAAAAGCGACCAGCATAGAGTAAGCGTAAATCCTATAAATGCTAATAGTAGTGCAAAGAAAATCAACTCTCTCCATTGTCCTTGATAGTAAGGCAATATGTATGCTTCCATAGATACAATACAATAGACGTAGATTTTGGGATTTATAAATTGAAGTACAAGCCCGGAAATAAAACCGCTTTGCGTATGATCCGCTTCAATTAATGATGAACTCTTAAAGGTTTTCCATGCTAACCAAAGCATATAAAGCGCGCCGATTATAAGCATAGGCATTTTAATTTTTGGAACGATTTCTGATAACGCATTGGAGAAACAAGTGCATATGAGCATAACTATCGAAAAACCTACTCCTATGCCAAGGTTAAACGGAAATGATTTATGGAATCCAAGCCTGCCTGCATTAGACATGGACATAATATTGTTCGGTCCCGGCGTTGCAGCCGTAACAACTGCATAAGATAAAAAGTTCAACCAGTTAAACATATTGACCTCCTGTTGTTCAATTATATATTGGATAAAAAGTGTTCGGTAGCTTGCCGCATAGCTTTTTCAATACATTCAATAAAAAGCCTATTTGTCATAAGTACACCTCTGTTTCTTATAGGATTGCTTGACAGCAAGGGGGCCTACAATTATAATATACTAAAAGTCCAATATATCGGATTTCCTTTATACTATACCAATAGTCCGATATAATATCAAGGGGGCTCCGTGGAAATACAAGAAACTATTGCAAAAAACATCAAGGAAGCACGAGAAAACAAAAAGTTGACATTAGACGCTGCCGCAAAATTAACGGGCGTATCTCGTAGTATGCTGGCTCAAATTGAAAAGGGAGATGTAAATCCGACTATCTCGGTTCTTTGGAAGATTGCTAACGCATATAAGGTGTCCTTTACTTCATTGATAGAAAATAAAAGTGAAATTGTTTCGATTATACGTCAAAAGGATATGGAGCCATTAACGGAAGATGGGGGACGCTATCTAAATTATCCCATCTTTGCTTTTAATGAAAAAACATTGTTTGAAACCTATCGTATTATCATTGAGCAAGGCGGCTCATTGTTAGCGGAACCGCACTTGAAGGGGTCGGAAGAATACATTACTGTTTTTGCAGGTCAAGTCAAAGTTACTGTTGATGACGAGCATTTTCAACTCTCAAAAGGGGACTCTATTCGATTTTGTGCGGACTTGCCGCACGCATATCGGAATATAGGAAGTGAGTGTACTGAATTAAGCATGATAATCTATTACAATAAATAGTTTGGTGAAAATAGTGCTCTCTGCTTTGCAAAGCGGAGCAAGAACCGTACAGGCAGGATAACCTTATAGGCTTGTGGGTATAAGCGGCGGCCCGGCGCATAAAGGATGCGCCGGGCCGCGTTGATTTGCTGTTCCTTTACTTCTTCGCAAGCCGCTCGCTGGTGGTGCGGGCGCAGTAACGGCCATAGAGCCAGATGCCCAGGCTGATGGCCAGATAGACGAGCAGGAAGACGGGGAGCATCATTAAGGCAAACCCGGGCCCAAAGAGCGAGGCATAGCCCAGCAGATAGCAGGTTCCCAGCGCGATCCCCAGGCAAAGAAGGGCATGCAGGCCCAGGGCTAGCGGCAGGGGCAGGGCCTCGATATCATAGATGAGGGAGACCAGGCCGAACAGCACCGAGGCCGCCAGCCAGGCGATGATCTGGATCAGGGTGCCATCCAGGCCCCGCAGGAGGGCCAGGCAGGCCGTAGAGGCCACCGCGCCGATCGCCAGGCCCGTGCCGGTGTGCTCTAAAACCTTTTTAAACATATTACTTTACCTCCATTACATAGTTTCGAAAATCCTTCATGTACTTGCGCGAGATGGTCAGCCGGGTTTTTCCATCCTTGAGCAGGGCGGTGTAATTGCCGGAAAACTCCGCTTCCACGCTACGGATGGAGTCCACATTGGCCACCACGCCCTTGCTGATCTGCACGAAGCCCTTGCAGGCAAACAGCTCGCACAGCTCGTAGAGCTTGTGCCGCGTTTCGTATTCCTCCCCGCCGCAGTGGGCGTACACCTTGCTGCCCCGGGCTTCGAAAAAGCTGATCTCCCCCGGGTCAAAGGGATACTCCCGCTCATCCCGGTAGAGGAAGATCTTCCCCAGCCCGCCCGCGCGCTGCAGGGCGGCGATAAGAGCGGCGACCTGGGGGCTGCCCAGCTCCCCGCGAATGCACACCTCCGGCTCGGCCAGGGTGGCCTGTTCCAGTGTGATTTTCATGCTCCACCTCACTTAACTTCTTATGCTGCCAGTATAGCGAAGAAACGGCTCTTTGTCTCGCCCGGCTGCATAAGCGGTCGTTTTCGGCTCTCAAGTCGCGCCAAAAAGGTCACAAAAGCGCCGAAGGCAACAAGCGGCCTTTTTCCCTTACCAATTATCACGAAGGCCGGGGCCCGAGCCCGCTGCCCGCGCAGGATCGCCCACGTAGGGCGGACGCCCGGCGAAATTGTGACAATGTTGCAAAAGCCGTTGTCCCCCGGGGGTTTTGTGCTAAAATAAAAGCCATGGAAGAAAGTTATGTTTATCACGATTCCAGGCTGCTGCGCTATCGTATGCCCTTTGGGGCCGTTAAGGCCGGGGAAAACGTGCGTATCCTGGCGGAAATAAAAGGAGCCGGGCGGCTCACCCTGCGCCTTTGGAGCAATGGCGTGGAACGGCTGGTGCGGGGCGATCGGGCCGGGGAGGCGGTGGAGTTCGTCCTCCCTGCCGATGCCCCCGGCCTGATCTGGTATCATTTTATCTGGGACGGCCCCGCGGGCAGGCGCTACTATGGCGTACGAACAGGCTATGGCGGCCCCGGCCGCTTCTATGACGAACAGCCCCCCTCCTGGCAGCTTACGGTGTACGACTCCGCCTTCGAGACCCCGGCCTGGTTCCGGGAGGGCGTAGCTTACCAGATCTTCCCGGACCGGTTCTTTTGCAGCGGGGATATCCGGGGCGTAGAGGAACACAAGGCCCTGGGGCACCGGGTGCTGCTGCATGAAGCTTGGCAGGGGGAGCCGCTTCACCTGCCCCTGCCGGGCTCCAAGGATTACGACCCCTGCGATTTCTTTGGCGGCAACCTAAATGGAATCCGCGAAAAGCTGCCCTACCTGGCCTCTTTGGGCGTTACCTGCCTTTACCTTAACCCCGTGTTCCTCTCCCCCTCCAACCACCGCTATAACACGGCGGATTACCTCAGGGTAGACCCCATCCTGGGGACGCAAGAAGATCTTCGCGCCCTCATCGAGGCGGCGGCGGGCTACGGCATGCGGGTGATGCTGGACGGCGTTTTTTCCCACACCGGGGACGATAGCGTCTATTTCGACGCCAAGGGCGTTTATGGGGGCGGCGCGTATTCCGATCCGCATTCCCCCTACCGCGCCTGGTATGATTTTGGCCACTATCCGGATGATTACCGCTGCTGGTGGGGCTTTAGGTCCCTGCCCGAGGTCAACGAGAACGAGCCGAGCTATAGGGCCTTTATCGCCGGTGTTCTAGCGCATTACGGCGCTTTGGGCATAACCAGCTGGCGGCTGGATGTGGCGGATGAGCTGCCGGATGATTTTATCGCTTTCCTGCGGGAAAAGCTCAAGGCCCTTGATCCGCAAGGCGTGCTTCTGGGCGAGGTCTGGGATGACGCTTCCAATAAAGAAGGCTTTGGCCGGCGGCGCAAGTATGTGGATGGCCACGAGCTCGATAGCGCCATGGGCTACCCCTTCAAGGACGCGGTGCTCTCCTTCCTGCTGGGCAACGGCGCCGCTGCGGACTTGGTGGATCGCCTGATGGGCCTGATGGAGAATTACCCCAAGCCCTTTTACGAGGCCCAGCTTAATATCCTGGGCAGCCACGATACCATCAGAGCGCGCACGGCGCTCGCCGGCGCGCCTCAGCGGGATGCGCTCTCGCGCAAGGAGCAGGCTGCGTGGCAGCCCGGTGCGGAAGCGGCGGTGCTGGCCCGAGCGCGATTAAAGCTGGGCGTTCTGATCCAATTCGGCCTGCCCGGCGTGCCCTGTGTATATTATGGGGACGAAGCCGGTCTCACGGGCATGGCGGACCCCTTCAACCGCAAAACCTACCCCTGGGGCCGGGAGGATGATGATCTGCTGGCGTTTTACAGGGCGGTTTCCGCGGCACGGCGGCGTTGCCCGGCGTTGTATCGCGGCGGCTGCGGCATGGCCGCGCCCGCGCCGGATGTGTTCGCGGCCCTGCGCTGCGAGGGCCACAGCGGCGCGGCGCTGCTGGTGAACCGCTCGCTGGAGCCCTACCAGGGCGCCCTGAGCGTGAACCATTTTACCCAAGGGCCGGATGTGGAGCGGCTCTGGTTGGATGGGCTTTACCGGGATGCGGCCAGCGGCCGGGAGTACCGGGCCGAAAACGGCGAGATATACCTGCGGCTGCCCCCCATGACGGGCCTGCTGCTCACTAGAATCGAGTAAATATTAGGTAAGGTTTTATGGGTTTTTTCAATCGTTTGCTGCAAGGCCGCTATGGCATGGATAAGCTGAACCTGGCGCTCTTTTGGGGCGGCGTCGGGTGCAGCGTAATCACCTGGTTCCTCTCCAAGTTCCCCCTGCCCTTCACCATCTTCCGCCTGCTGGCCCTGGTTTTTTACGGCTATGCGGTTTTTCGCATGTTCTCGCGCAATTACGCGGCCAGGCAGCAGGAGCTAGCAGGCTACCTGCGGCTTGAAAACAAGCTGCGCGCTTTTTGGCAGCGCCTACGCTATGGCCGCCGCAATGTGATCAACCTCAACGCCGAGTGCAAAAAATTCAAATACCTCACCTGCCCCCAATGCAGGCAAAAGCTGCGCGTGCCGCGGGGCAAGGGCAAGCTTCGCGTAACCTGCACAAAATGCGGCTATAAATTCAACGCCAAAAGTTAGATGATGTGCTATAATTGAATTGGGCCGGTTTAGGTCCGATCAGCATACAGATTAAAGGAGATAAAATATGAGCATCGATAAGAGCATGACCATCGAGCAGATTTTGCGGGCGGACCCGGGCGTTGCGGATATCCTTATGGAATCCGGCATGCACTGCTTGGGCTGTATCATGGCCAGCGGCGAGGATCTCGCACAGGCATGCGCCGTTCACGGCATCGATGTGGACGGCCTGGTAGCCAAGATCAACGCCCACCTGGCGGCCCAATAATGCGAACGCGGTTCCTGGCCCGGGGCGCTCTCATCGGGGCGCTTTACGTGTTGATCTCCCTGGCCGCGGCCCCCTTTGGCTCCGGCCTCATTCAAGTGCGCCTTTCCGAGGCCCTCTGCGTGCTGCCCTGGTTTACGCCGGTAGCCATCCCCGGCCTCTTCCTTGGCTGCCTGCTGGCCAATTTGCTCACGGGCGCTGTGGTTTACGATGTGATCTTTGGCAGCCTGGCCACCGGCCTCGCGGCCCTTTGTACCTATCTCCTGCGCCGTAAGGGCTGCTCCAAATGGCTGGCCCCCCTGCCCGCCGTAATCATCAACGCGCTGGTGGTGGGCTATCTGCTGGCCTATGTTTATCAGGTGGGCGTGCCCATGGCCCTTTGCGCGCTGAGCGTGGCCGCGGGCCAGGCCACGGCCTGCTACGGCCTGGGCATGCCGCTCTTTGGCTTTTTGGAAAAGCAGGCCGGATTATTCGATTAAGGGTTTGTAAGGATGAGCGGCCCGGCGCAAATGCGCCGGGCCGCTTGCGTATAGGATCAAAAGATGATCTTGAGTGAGCGGGGCAGGACGATTCCATCAGAACCCATGTATTTGCAGGCGTGGTAGAGGGCCATCTCTCCGTCGTAATCGAGGGCGTCGCCGGCGGAATATGGGCTGCTTACGGTTTTTTCCTTGCCATCCGTTA
>CAZAZI010000082.1:0-6963 GCA_964489575.1 uncultured Oscillospiraceae bacterium
ATGCAGTCATAACGATACAAAAGCGGAAGGGAATTTAGAGGATCATGGGATTTGCGGAGTTGCTGCTGCTGGCAGTGGGCCTTTCGATGGATGCGTTTGCCGTATCGGTCTGCAAGGGGCTGAGCGTGAAGCAAATACGCCTTAGGCATGTGCTTTCCACCGGGCTGTGGTTCGGCGGCTTCCAGGCGTTGATGCCGCTCCTGGGCTTTTTGATGGGTATGACCTTTGAGCGTTATATCATCGCCGTGGATCATTGGGTGGTCTTCGCCCTGCTTACCCTGATCGGCGCAAATATGATCCGCGAAGCCCTGGGCCCGGGCGAGGACTGCGAGGGCGGGGAAGGCGGCTTTGCCTGGAAGCCCATGCTGATGATGGCCCTGGCCACCAGCATCGACGCGCTGGCCGTGGGCATTACGTTTGCCCTGCTGCCGAATGTGAACATCCTTTGGGCTGTAGCCGTCATCGGCGTCACCACCTTCCTTTTGTGCGCGGTGGGCGTAGGGGCCGGGCGCACGCTGGGCTCCAGATGCTCCGGCAAGGCCGGGCTGGCCGGCGGCGTGATCCTGATCCTCATCGGATTAAAAATATTGCTGGAACACCTGGGCATTCTGGCGTAAACATAAAAAGCGGCGCGCGCCGCTTTTTTTGCCGCTCAAAAATCCGCATGCTCCAGCAATACAAAATGGTTTTTGTGAAAGCTGAGCACGCCTTCTCCTTGCAGTTTGGATAGCTCGCTGGAAAGGGCGCTGCGGTCTACCGCCAGGTAATCGGCCAACTGCTGGCGGCCAAAGGGGATTTCAAAGGCCGCGCGGCCCTGGCGCATAGCCTCGGCCGATAGGTAGGAGAGCACCTTCTGCCGGGTGGTTCGCTGGCCCATATGGGTCAGCTTTTCGTTGAAATCGAGGTTTTTGCCTGCCAGCACCGAGAGCAGGTTGCGGATTACCCGCTGGTGGAAGGCGCAGCCGCTGGGGCAGGTGGTGAGCACGCGGCGCACGTCGAGCAGCATGGCCGTGACCGGCGCATCCGCCACGATGCCCACATTCAGAACCGCCCCCGGCGTGCAGGCAAAGGATTCCGCAAATAGCTGGCCGGGGAGCAGCCGGGTGACGATGTGCCGGTCTCCCCAAAAGCTTTCATGCACCACAAAGGCGCTGCCCGCAAGCAATATGCCCATGCTCTCGGCCCGCTCGCCCGCACGAAAGATATATTCGCCCTTGCGGCATTGCAGCTTTCGCGCGCCCAGGCAGCCCAGCATGGCCTCCGCCTCGCCGGCCTCTACGCCCGCGAAGAGGCCGCAGGCTTTGATAACATCCAGATATTCTTTCATAATTTTCATGATCCGTTGGAAATACAACGGACTCCTTAGTGCAATTGTAATATAGTAAGGCCGTAAAAGCAAGAAGGAGGAAAGCATTATGTTAAGAAGGATCATTGAAATAGATGAAGAAAAATGCAACGGCTGCGGCGCTTGCGCGGCAGCCTGCCACGAGGGGGCCATCGCGATGGTGAACGGCAAAGCCAAGCTGATGCGCGATGATTATTGCGATGGCTTGGGCGATTGCCTGCCCGCCTGCCCGGTAAACGCCATCTCCTTTGTGGAGCGGGAGGCCGCCGCTTATGACGAGGCCGCCGTAAAGGCGAACCAGGCCGCCAAGGCCCAGAGCGGTGACCCTGCGCCCTGCGGCTGCCCCGGTACCCGGGCCAAAGCCATCGCGCGTACGGCCGCGCCCGCCCAAGGCGCGGCGGCGGTGGAAAGCCAGCTCTCCCAATGGCCGGTGCAGATCAAGCTGGCGCCGGTGCGCGCGCCCTACTTTAACGGCGCGAACCTGCTTGTGGCTGCGGATTGCACGGCCTTTGCCTATGGGGATTTCCACAACCGCTTTATCCGCAACCACACGACCCTTATCGGCTGCCCTAAGCTGGATGCCGTGGATTATGCCGAGAAGCTTACAGAGATCATCCGGCAAAACGAGATCAAGAGCGTGACCATCGCGCGCATGGAGGTGCCCTGCTGCGGCGGCCTGGAGGCCGCGGCTAAGCAAGCCCTGCAGGCGAGCGGCAAGTTCATCCCCTGGCAGGTGGTCACCATCTCCACGGACGGGCGGATTCTGGACTAAGTAAAAATAGATATAATAATAGGAGGAAAAGCTATGACGAAGGAGATGTTTTGTTTTCAATGCGAACAGACGGCGGGCCAGGTAGGCTGCCAGGGGAAAGCGGGGGTCTGCGGCAAAAAATCCGCCACCGCCGGCATGCAGGATAAGCTTACCGGCACGATGATCGGCCTGGCGCGGGCGGCCAAAAACGCCCAGCCCACCGCATCTACCCACAAGGCCGTGATCGAGGGGCTCTTCATGACCGTGACCAACGTCAGCTTCGACGACGAGGCGCTGGCGCGGCACATCGCGGTGCTCGAGGGCGAAAAGCAGGCCCTGGGCGGCGGCGCGGATTACGACATGAACCTGATATGGGAGGGGGACGAGGATGTCCGCTCCCTAAAATCCCTGATCCTCTTTGGCCTGCGCGGCATGGCCGCCTATGCCGAACACGCTCTGGTGCTGGGCTATACGGACGAGGCGGTAAACGCCTTCCTCTATGAGGCCCTCTGCGCCATCGGTGAAGATTGGGGCATGGCGGAGCTGCTGCCCCTGGTGCTCAAGGTAGGCGAGGTCAACCTACAATGCATGGCCTTGCTCGACCGGGCCAATACCGAAACCTACGGCGCGCCCGCGCCCACCGCCGTGCCGCTCACCGTGGAGAAGGGGCCCTTTATCGTGATCAGCGGGCACGATCTGCTGGACTTGAAGCTGCTGCTCGAGCAAACCAAGGATAAGGGCATCAATATCTATACCCACGGCGAAATGCTGCCCGCCCATGCCTACCCCAAGCTTAAGGCTTATTCCCACCTCAAGGGCAACTTCGGCACGGCCTGGCAGAACCAGCAAAAGGAATTTGCCAATATGCCCGGCGCTGTGCTCTTTACCACCAATTGCCTCATGCCCCCCAAAGAGAGC
The DNA here is from genome assembly GCA_964489575.1 of uncultured Oscillospiraceae bacterium. Taxonomy (GTDB): domain Bacteria; phylum Bacillota; class Clostridia; order Christensenellales; family CAG-138; genus Pelethousia. The sequence goes on from CAZAZI010000082.1 coordinate 3,015, forward strand.
TATGCGGATCGAGTTTTCACCACCGGCGTGGTGGCCTTCCCCGGCCTTGTGCACATCGGCGAGGCGCGGGATTTCACGCCCGTGATCGAAAAGGCCCTGGCCCTAGGCGGCTATGCCGAGGATATCGTTTTCACCGGCATTAACGGCGGCAAGGAGGTCACCACAGGCTTTGGGCACGATGCGGTGCTCGGCGTGGCGGATCAGGTGATCGCCGCGGTCAAGGCGGGCGCGATCCGCCACTTCTTTCTGGTGGGCGGATGCGATGGCGCCAAGCCCGGCCGCAATTATTACACCCGCTTCGTGGAGCAGACCCCGGCCGATACCATGGTGCTCACCGTGGCCTGCGGCAAATACCGCTTCAACGACCTGAGCCTGGGCAATATCGGCAGCCTGCCGCGCCTGCTCGATATGGGCCAATGCAACGATGCCTACAGCGCCATCCAGGTGGCCTTGGCCCTGGCCAAAGCCTTTGATTGCGGCGTGAACGAGCTGCCCCTTTCCATGGTGCTCTCCTGGTATGAACAAAAAGCCGTCTGCATTCTGCTTACGCTGCTTTACCTGGGCGTGAAGAACATCCGCCTCGGGCCCACCCTGCCGGCCTTCGTTTCTCCCAACGTCCTCTCCTTCCTGGTGGAAAACTACGGCATCGCACCCATTACCACCCCCGAACAGGATCTTGCGGACCTGCTCAAATAAGCCGCTCCCCTATAAAGCCGGCCCGTTCAACGCGGGACGGCTTTTTGCATATAAGCTCAACTTAGAACGCCCCGCATGGCTTCGCCATGCAGGAAATGCCAAAAAATGGAGGATACCAGCCATTTCCCAGGGAAATCAAGCCGAAAAAGAGTGCGCCTAACATTGACAGGAGGTTAATTTTTGATGTAATATTGCGATAGAGTAATAATAACTATTTTTAATGCTAAGACCTGGAAACCGCAAGGTAGCGCGAGGATTATACCAAGGCCTCCCAGGCGGCAACGATTATCAGAAAAGGTGTGTGAAATGCTTATGAAAAACAAACGCTTGGCAAAATGGACCGCCCTAGCCCTGGCCCTCGTTCAAGCGCTTCTGCCCCTGCAAACGGCGCTGGCGGTCGAAGTGCCTGCAGGCTCCATCGAGATTACAAACTCGGTGTTCGATTTAACGACAAGCGGTGGCGAGCCAATTTCGTCCAGCGGCCCCATCCCGCAAAACGCGTAGATCGAGATACGTTTTGATTATGCAATCAGCAATGCCGTCGATATTACGCCCGGCCAAACGTTTACCGTGCCGCTGGCCTCAAGCAGCAGCATCGATCTGTCAACTATTATAAACTTTGTCGAGGTCGATCTGCTGGATAACCATGAACTGCGCATTGACTATGAGGGCCATAGCTATCTGCTTGGCCTTCTCACCGTGGCGTCGAACGGAACGGCTACCATCGTCTTCCAGGAGGATGTTCAGTATCTTTCCGATGTAAGCGGCAGCTTTTACCTGCACGGCGATTTTAACCCGGATGTGATCACGAACAATCAAAGCGTCACCTTTACGCTGACGGCGGGTGGCGAAACGACGCTCACCTTTGATGAGTCCGATCCCGATATCCCCCCGGATCCGAGCGCCAGCATCGAAAAGGAGGGCGAGTACGACCCCGAAACAAACGAGATTACCTGGACTATCACCGTCGATTCCGGCTCCCCTACGGCCACCGCCACAAACCTGACCGTGCGGGATGTGCTGGATACGACATACCAGGCCTATAAATCCTGCTCCCTGGGTTCCGGCAAGGTTACCACGCCCGCCGACCCGGCGACCGACCCCTATATCTTTGCTCTGGGCGACGTAACCGGAAGCACATCCTTTACGATTATAACGACGCCGACCTCGGCGGCCTTCGGAGCGGAAGGCAGCACGCGGCGGATCGACAACACGGCTACGCTGCACCAAAATGAGGAAGACGTACCCCTGAGCACCGGAAACGGCCACGTTACAATCACCACCGACTGGATTGCCAAAGAAGGCGGCTATGATTATGATGAATTGGACGGCAAGCATTATATCACATGGACGATCACGGTGGATAACAACCATCGGGGAATCCCCGCAGGCTCGGTAGTAACCGACCAAATTCCTTACTACGGCACATACCTCCAATTCGTTGCCGGATCTATCCGGCTAAATGGCGGCGTGCCCGCGGCCGGGGATTCGTATGACGTGAATGCTACGGGCATGCTTACCTACACCTTTACGGCCGGCACGGCGGCAACGGCCGGATCACAGGCGATAACCTTCAAAACGGAGGTTTTGGACGATTATTTCAAACAGCATGCCGTGCGTTCCTTTTCCAATACGGCCACGTTGACCTTGCCGGGAGGCGCGACATACGACGGTACGACGGGCGTAGGCGTTGGCGTATCGACCAGCCTGCTCACCAAGGCGGGCAAAGGATACGACCGTGCCACGCAGCTCATCAGCTGGGAAATGAAGGCGAACGGTAACGGAAGAGCGATCAGCGGGGCAACGATCGTAGATGAGCTGGGGAGCCATCAGGTCTTCTATGACTATGCCGCTACCGCGGGCGAAACCAGCGGCCCCGCGGGCGGCGTATACCGGGATGGCAGCCGCATGACGGGGGTAAGCGCCGCCGCCGACGTGACGAGCGCGCCCAACCAATATTATTACGACGCTGTTGCGAAAACGCTCACGATCTACCTGGGAGACCTGGGTACAAGCAATAAGCCTACCGTCGCCTTCAAAACGAAGGTGCTGAACGCGGAGGATTACGCCAACAACCTGGCCACGGCAAAGGCCTATTCCAACAATAAGGCAACGCTGACGGGCGGCGGAATCCTGTCCTCCGAGGTAACGAACACACAACAGGACGTTACCAGCACGGTGCTGGCGAAAACGGCGGGGGAGTATGACTACCAAGATCGGGAGATCGAATGGACGATCACCGTTAACCAGAACAAGATGCACATGCCCAACGCGGTCGTCACGGATACGATCGCTACGGATCAGGAATATGTAACCGGGTCTTTGCGCATTGACGCGGAAACAACGGAACCCGCCAGCCCCCGGCTGATCGTTGCCGCCGATAAGCGGACGCTGACCATTAACCTGGGGGAGATCGACGATGAGGTTACGATCAGCTTTAAAACGGTTATTACGGATACGAGCAAATTCCTGGCCACAAACGGCAATGTGACGTTCTATAACGGCGCTTCCCTAAATAGCGGGATCGGGGGCGCGCCTACCGTCTCCGTATCGGCCGAGAAGGAAATACCCAACGAACCCATCAAAAAGGATCTTTTACGGGAATATGAAAGGACGAGCGGCAACATTGGGTGGAAAGTTTTCATCAACCCCCATCAGATACCGCTGACGGACGCCACGCTCCAGGACACCCTCCAGGCCGGCCTCGAACTGGATATTACATCTGTGAAGCTATATAAATGGAACCAGGCGGCGGATGGAAGCATGACGGTTGGCGATGAAGTCGCCGCAAGCGCGTATAGCTTTACGTACGATTACGGCACGCGGGCGTTTGTGATTCATCTGCCGAACGGCGCGCAGGGGTATTATCTCATATTTGATACCGATGTATTGGCCACCACATCTGAAAATGGCGGCAAATACAAGAATACGATCCAATTTGAAGGCAGCTATACCGGCAGCGGTTCGGTCTCATCCGGCCACCTGGTCACGAATGCGGATATCGGCGCGCAGACGACGGGCCGAAACGGCCGTATAACCGTGACCAAGAAAGATAAAGATACCGGGGCGGTCATTACGGATCACGCAACGGTTTTCGAGCTGCTGGATAGCCTGATGAACGTGCAGCAGACCAAGAGCACCATCAACGGGCAGGTCACGTTTGATAAGCTGAAGCTGGATCGCACCTATTATGTCCGCGAAAAAACCCCGCCGCTGGGTTACGGCCTGAACTATGACGATACCGGAGACCCGG
>CAZAZI010000083.1:0-6961 GCA_964489575.1 uncultured Oscillospiraceae bacterium
AATCGAACAGGTCCGCGCCCATGCCGGCCACGTCGCCCACGTTGTCGCCCACGTTATCAGCGATCACGGCGGGGTTGCGGGGGTCGTCCTCGGGGATGCCCAGCTCGACCTTGCCGGTGAGGTCTGCGCTGATATCGGCGGTTTTGGTGAAGATGCCGCCGCCCGCCTTGGCAAAGAGGGCCAGGGAGCTGGCGCCGAAGCTAAAGCCCAGGATGGAGGTGGCGTCGCCCGTGAGCATGTAGACCAGCACCACGCCCAAAAGGCTCGAGCCGACTACGGCCATGCCCATCACGGCGCCGCCGCGGAAGCCGGCCATGAAGGAGGGCTTGATGCCCTGCTTGGCCGCCTCGGCGGCTTTAATGTTGGCGATGGTGGCCACTTCGATGCCGATCTTACCCGCGATGGCGGAGAAAATCGTGCCCGCGAAGTAGGCGATGCACATGGTGATGTTGTGGAAGACGTCCCCCTTCCAGATGGGGGAGGGCAGCAAGATAAGGATCAGGGCCCCGGCCACAGCCGCGAAGCGGGCCAGCACCGCGTATTCCTTGCGCAGGAATGTGCGCGCGCCCTGGCGGATCAGCTCGCCGATCTGCGCGATGCGCGCGTTCTCCGACGGCTGGCGCTTTACCCACAAAAACAGCCACGCGGCGAACGCGAAGGCGATCAATGAGATAAAGATAGAGACGAGTTGCACCATTAGGATTCCCATAAAATACCTCCCATTTTATTCCGTGTTTTTCACGGGGTATAATCTTTGCGTCACGGCCCTTTGCGGTAAAGCGAGCGCCGTGGGCGCAAGAAATAAGAGATTCTTATAGAGGCAAGGCAGCTAAGGCCTGTTAACCAAAGGCTGTCCCCAATTTACAAAGTTCTTCTACCATACATAAATATATCCCATTTATGTAAATGCGCAAGTTAAGATTCCGTTAAGAAATTTGATAATTTTTCAATAATCCAAACTATCATGCGTTAAAATAATTGAAAAACCAACCGCGCCTATGGCAAAAATATGCGGCTGATATTCTTTATTTTTGAATAAACGCCAAGCGGAACCTGGCGAACGCCGGTTTTGCGGGCAGCCGCGTGGTTTGGCGAAGAGCCTACCGCGCGTTTGCTTTCTCAACGGGGAGGAGAGACGGTTCGAAAGGCCTTCGCCGCGGCCCTCTCCTATCCGCCGCTCTTGCGGCTCAAGTGGCGGCCAGCCATTGGAAAACCGAATAGCAACAGCCGGAAGGCGCGCCTGCGCCTGTTCCGTATCCATTATAGCACAAAAAAGTGTCTCATTTGAGAAAATCTGCTTGCATAGCCTGTTGCGATTCGTTATAATACAAGTGTCTCAAATGATACTTTTTATAAAGGAGTAAGCCGTGACCTCCCTTGAGCAATTATCGCAGCATCCTCTCTTTGCGGGTACGGAGCCGGCGGTTCTTAAACGCGCGCTGGAGCAAGGCGCTTATGAAAAGAGCTTTGCGCTGGGCCAGCAGGTGCGGCCCGGGGAGCTCGCCCTGGGGCTGCTGCTTGCCGGCCGGGCGCAGGTTACCAAAACGGCGGGCCATGCCAAGCTGCGTATGAGCGAGCTGGGGCCGGGCAGCCTATTGGGCGGGGCTACCCTCTTTGGCAAGGGGCGGCAGCCCACGGAGATCCGCGCCACGGGCTCCTGCCAGGTGCTGTTTTTTCCCCAGAGCGTGTTCGAAGCCATGCTGGAGGCGGATTTCGGCCTCACCAAGCGCTACCTCGGCTACCTCACGGCCCGCATCCGCTTCCTGACGGATCGCATCGAAAGCATCGCCTGCCCAGCCGCGGCCGATAAGCTATTATGCCATCTGGCCCAATGCGCGGATGAAACGGGCATGCTGCGCATGCCGGGCGGCATGGACGCCTTGGCGCAAACCCTGGGCATGAGCCGCGCCACCCTCTACCGCAGCCTCAATGCCTTGGAAGAGGCGGGCCGCATCCGGCGCGCGGGCCGGGCCATCTATCTCTTGCAAGAATAAACCGCTTTTAATAAAGGAGAATGTTCGCTATGAAAAAACTGTTTGCCATCCTGCTGACTCTGCTTCTCGCGTTGAGCGTGGCCGCCTGCGCGCCGGCCCAACAGCCCGCCGCCACCCCGGAGCCGGACGCCGTATCCCAACCTACCGAGGGGGAACCCTCCCCGGCCCCCGTTGAAACCGCCGCGCCCGCGCCCGCACAGGCCGGCCCGCTCAACGTGGCCGCGCTCAAAGGCCCCACCGGCATGGGCATCGTGGCGCTCATGGGGCAGGAATACGCTTCGCAATACGCCATTACCCTGGCTTCCTCGCCGGATGAGGTCACCGCTGCCTTCATCGCCGGCTCGTTGGATATCGCCGCCGTGCCTATCAATTTGGCGGCCGTGCTTTACAACAAGCTGGAAGGGGACGCGGCCATGCTGGCTGTGAACACCCTGGGCGTACTTTATATTCTGGAAAATGGCGATTCCATCCAATCCATAGCCGATCTTTCCGGCAAAACCCTGGGTGCGACCGGCCAGGGCTCCACGCCGGAGTATGTGCTCAATTATCTATTGGAAAAGAACGGCATTGCGGATGCCAAGGTGGAATATTACAGCGAGCACAGCGAGCTTGCCACGTTGCTGGCAGCCGGGGATGTGAAGCTGGGCATGCTGCCCGAGCCTAACGTCACCGCCACCCTGGCCCAGAACGCGGATCTGCGCGTGGCCCTGGATCTGACCGGGGAGTGGAGCAAGGTGAACGATACAAAGCTTGTGCAGGGCTGCATCATCGCCCGCAAATCCGCCCTTGCGGGCCGCGAGGCGGATATCGCCAAGTTCCTCAAGGACTACGAGGCCAGCACCGCCTTCGTTAACGGCCATCATAAAAAGGCTTCCATGCTCATCGAGCAATACGGCATCATGGCCAAGGCGGCCCTGGCCCAGCAGGCCATCGGGAAATCTAATATTGTCTGCCTCACGGGCGAAGAGATGCGCGCGGCCGCAAGCGGCATGCTGCAAGTGCTCTTTGCGGCCAACCCCAAGAGCGTAGGCGGGGCCCTGCCCGGGGATGATTTCTACTACGGCGCATGAAGGCCCTAAGCCGCGCCCTGCGGCCCCTTCTGATCGCCTGCGCCTGGCTGCTTATCTGGCAGCTGGCCGCCATGGCCGTGGGCAAGGAGGTCAAGCTGCCCGCGCCGCCGCGCGTATGGCAAGCCCTCCTGTCCCTCGCTGGGCAGGGGGCTTTCTGGCTGTCTTTAGGGGCGACGCTGGCGCGCGTGCTGGCCGCCTTCCTCTTGGGCATGCTGCTGGGGGGTCTCTTGGGCGCGCTCTGCGCCTTCGTCCCCTTTGCGGACGCCTTCCTTTCGCCCTTGCGGGCCGTAGTCAAGGCCACGCCCATTTCCTCATTTATCGTGCTGGTGCTCTTGTGGCTCTCCAACTCGATGGTGCCGCTCTTTATCGCCTTGCTGATGGTGGTGCCGGTGGCCTGGGCCAATGTGCAGCAGGCCTTGGGGGCTGTGAGCCCGCGCCTGCTGGAAATGGCCTATGTCTTTCGCCTTTCCAGGCGGAATAAAATACGCCATATCTACCTGCCGGCCATCCGGCCCCAATGCGTGGCCGCGGGCACCACGGCCCTGGGCTTTGCCTGGAAGAGCGCGGCCGCGGCCGAGGTGCTGGCCAGGCCGGAATTCTCCATCGGCAGGGGGATCATGGAGAGCAAGATCTATTTGGAAACGCCGGAGCTTTTCGCCTGGACGGTGGCCATCATCCTCTTGAGCATGGCCATTGAGCGGCTGATGCTGCGCCTGCTTCGCTTTGGGGAGGTGGCGCATCCATGATCCGCCTGGAAAACGTTACGGCCGGCTATGATAAAAAGCGGCCTCTGATAAACTTCAACGCCCAGCTGCCGGATGCCGGCGTGGCCGTGCTCTCTGGCCCCTCGGGCTGCGGAAAAACCACCCTTTTGCGCTTGCTGCTCCATTTTGAGGATCCAAAGCCCCCGGCGGATGCGCCCCGTCTTTATGAGGGCCGCCTGCTGGGCCTTACAGGCAAGCGCATCTCCTGCGTATTTCAGGAAGATCGGCTCCTGCCTTGGCGAACGGCCGCACAGAACGTAGCCCTCGTACAGCCGGAAGGGGATGCGGCCGGCCTGCTCCAATCCTTGGGTTTAGAAGCGGATGCCTGGGCGGCCTACCCGGGCGCTCTCTCGGGCGGCATGCGGCGGCGGGTGGCCCTTGCCCGCGCGCTGAATTTCCCCGGGGATATCCTCCTTTTGGATGAACCCTTCAAGGGCCTGGACGAGGCCACCCGCCGCCTGGTGGCGGCGCGCCTTCGGGGCGCCTTCCCGCTGACGGTGCTGGTGACGCACGACTCTGGCGAGGCGGCCCTGCTGGGCGCATCCTGGGAGATACGCCTTGCGCCGGGCGAAGCGCCCGTTTGCGGCCCTGTTTGCTTTTAGCGGATGAAATCGCGGGCCGGGGGCATCTCTGCCGGATCAAACTGAATAAAGGCTTTTAGCTTATCTACGCTCGTATTTAAGATCAGGCTCTCATCAAATCCGATCTGATCCAATAATGCCGCTGCCAGGGAAAATTCGCCCACCCAGCCGGGGTCGTGCGCATCGGAGCTCACGAGAACCGCAACCCCGTATTGCATGCACAGGCCCAGCATGGTTTGATAATTGGCCAGGCAATGCAAGCGCCTATCTTGCTTGGCCAGGGAGCTGCTGTTGAGCTCTAGGGCAACATGGTTTTCCTTTGCGGCCCTTACCAGCGGCACATAATCCAAAGGCGTGTGGTCGTCGTCCGGGTGCGCCACGAAAAACACCTTTTCATGCTTCATGCAGGCGATGACATTGGCCGTGTTTTTTTCTTTGCCTTCATCTTCATAGCACGGCCTATGGATGCCCACGATGGCGTAATCCAGAAAATCAATATATTCCTGCTCCAGTGAAAGCTTTCCCCCATTCAACACATTGATCTCGCAGCCGTGCAAAATCTCAACGCCATAGATTCGCCTGGGGATAACGCGCAGGTTGGAATAGTAAAACGGGTCCACCGTGCCGGGTATGCCCGGCGCGTGTTCGCTCACGCCCAGCAACGCCAGCCCTTTTTCACTTGCGGCCCTCGCCATCTCCCGGATCGTGCCGTAGGCGTGCCCGCTGGCCAGGGTATGCGTATGGATATCCAAAACAAGGTTGTTCTTCATAATCGGCTCCTGTTGTATAGCAATCGACCGCTCTTTCTAAAGGATAGCAAAACAAAAGGCACGCCGCAACCGTTCGCTGTTGCGGCGCGCCTTGGCGCTGCTTGTTTGATGGGGCTTATGCGTCCAACCCTACCCGGTGGTATACGTCCGCCAGCGTGGCGCAGGCCCGCATACGGGCCTTCTGTGCGCCTTCAACCACGATTTGGCGCAGGTAGCCCAGGTCGTTCTGCAGGCGGTTGTATTTTTCCTGCAAGGGCGTAAGCTCGGCGATCACGGCCTCCGCTACCTCGGTTTTGAGGTGGCCGTAGCCCTTGCCGGCAAAATGGGCTTCCGCCTCGGCTAACTCCACGCCCGCAAAGGTGGCGTAAAGGGCCAGCAGGTTGGAAACGCCGGGCTTGGCGGCCGGATCGAAGCGGATCTCGCCGTCGCTATCCGTTACGGCCCGCTTAAATTTTTTGAGGATCACGGCCGGCTCATCCATGATGGCCACGTAGCCGTTGGGGTTGGGGTCGCTCTTGCTCATCTTCTGGGCCGGATCTTGCAGGCTCATCACCCGCGCGCCCGCTTTGGGGATGTAAGGCTCCGGCACGATGAAGGCTTTGCCGTAAGCCCGGTTGAAGCGCTCGGCGATATCCCGGGCGATCTCCAAATGCTGCTTTTGATCCGCACCCACGGGCACCAGATGGCTTTGGTAGAGCAGGATATCCGCGGCCATCAAAACCGGGTAGGTGAAGAGGCCCGCGTTGATGTTATCCTCGTGCTTGGCGCTTTTATCTTTAAACTGCGTCATGCGGGAAAGCTCGCCCATGTAGGTATTGCAGTTCAACACCCAACTCAACTCCGCGTGTTCCTTCACGTGGGATTGGATAAACACGGTGCTCGTATCCGGGTTGATGCCGCATGCTAAGAGCAAGGCCACGGTATTCATGGCGCGCTCGCGCAGTTCCTGTGCATCCTGGCGCAGGGTGATGGCGTGCATATTGGCCACGCAATAGAAGCAATCATGCGCCTCCTGCTGCAAAAGCGACCAGTTCCGCAGCGCGCCCACGTAATTGCCAAGGGTGGGGGAGCCGCTGGGCTGGATGCCGCTCAATACCGTTTTTTTATCTGCCATGGCGCAAAATACCTCCGCTCGTCTATGTATCTTCGTTATTATACCATGAAGCAAAGCGCAATGGTATAACCCGCGCATGTGCGCCCACCAGCGGGATAAAAACCGCACGCGCATAAAAATAAGGCGTATAATAGCCGCTTGCGGCTATTATACTCTACCCGGCCCCGAGTTGGCAACCGCGCGAAAACATGCTATCATGAACCTATCCCACAAAGGAGAAAATCCATGAGCTACCGCGCCTTATACCGACAATACCGCCCCAACACCTTTGCCGAGGTCATCGGGCAGGATCATATCACCACTATCCTGCGCAACCAGGTTAAGGCCGGGCAAACGGCCCATGCCTATCTGTTCTCCGGCACCCGGGGTACGGGAAAGACCAGCACGGCGAAGATCCTCGCCCGGGCCGTCAATTGCCTGGAAGCGGCGGAGGGCGAGCCCTGCGGCCGCTGCGCGGCCTGCCTGCGTACGGCTGTGGAGAATGTGGATATCGCGGAATTGGACGCGGCCAGCAACAACGGCGTGGAGGATGTACGCGCCATTTTGGATAAGGTGCGCTACACGCCGTTGGAGCTTGGCACCAAGGTCTATATTATCGACGAGGCCCACGCCCTTTCGGCCAATGCCTTCAACGCCCTTTTGAAAACCCTGGAGGAACCGCCCGCCCA
>CAZAZI010000084.1:0-6935 GCA_964489575.1 uncultured Oscillospiraceae bacterium
CCATCTGCACCACCGGGATATCCCGGGCGCGCAGGGCGTCCTCCAATTGGGCGATTTGCGACGTGACCAGTTGCTGGACGTTTTCGCTGCTCGTGCGAACCTGCGCCCTGACGCCCTCCTCCGTCATCGTGAGGTGAATCGCCAGGCCGCCCAAGGATTCGGGCTTGAGCTGCACGAACAGCTCCTGCTTGCCCGTGCGCACCGCGCTTTGCACCTGCTCGAAGAGGCTATCCGTCAAAACCTGCCGCGCCTCCGGCTCGGGCAGGGCCTCCCCCTCGGGGGTGCTTAGATCCGCCACGGGGCGCTGCAGGGCCTGAGCCTCTGCAACGGCCGGCTGCGCCTGCGTGGGCCGGGCCTCCGCCCGGTTCATATCGTGCTCGCCGGCCTGCTCCGCTTCCGCCCCGGCCTTCATGGCCGCGGGCTGCCGCAGGGGCTCGCCGGAAAGGGTGTTTTCCTGCTTAGGGGTAAGGGGTGCGGCCTCGGCTCCGGGCTCCTCCATCCTGGGGAGCGCCCGTTCCCCATCCTGGGGAACGGCTGCCTGCCTTGGGGCCGCCATTTCTGCGCCGGCTTGCGCTTCCATCTCCAGCGGAAGCTGCTGTTGTTGCGCCTGTATGGGTATCGCCTGCGCCATCTCCTCGGGCAGGCCCGCCTCTATCTCGGTTTGGGGGATTTCTGTGCCGCCCTGGGTCAGCAGCGCGGCCAAAATGGCCATCTGGGCCTGGTTCTGTGCCGGGACGTCCTCTTCCGGCTGCTGGTCTTTTTCCTGCGCCTCTGGCAAAAGGCCCTCTATGGCCTCCTCTTGTGGCACAGCGGCCACGGCTAGGATCGCCTGGGCCTGTTCCTCCAGCGCCGCCATCTCCGCTTCGGGGATGGGCGCTTCTTCGCCGCTTTGTACCGCTTCCTTTACTGGCTCCAGCGCGGCGCCAGCCTTTTCCCGGGCCTTGTCCATGCTGGCTTGGAAGGAAGCCGGCCCGTCCGCCTGGGCCGCCGGTTCCGGCCGCTTAGTTGGCGCGGGGGGCGCGGCCTGCCGGATGGCAAGCGGTTCCGCAGTTTGCATTGTGATGATCTGCCTCTCCTCCTTTCGGCCTTGTGGCCGTATGCGTAATATCCCGCCGGGCCTCCCTGCCCGGCCTAACGGCGCGAAGCGCCGCTATTGGCTCAATGCGATCAGCCTCTCCGTAACGGCCTTGGCCCCCTCGGTGGTCATTTCGTCTAAAATGGCCGCCGCCTTTTTGGGCTGCATGGCGTTGAGGATCTTGGCAGCCTCCTCCGTCAGGAGGGATTCCAGCATGGCCGCCGCGTTCTTGGCGTCCATCGCCGCCGTGGTTTGCACGATCTTGTCGAATTCCGCCACGCCGGTGTCGAAGGCAGCCTGGCGGCTTATAATATCTTCGTCCCGGGCGTTCAGCTCCGCCTTTAGGGTATCGAGCCGCTCCTGCTCGCGCTGCTGCTTTTTATCGGTCTTTTCCTGCTCGGCGGCTGTTTCGTTGAGATCCGCCTCGCGCTGGGTCAGTTCGGTTTCGCGTTGATCCAGCTGGGCCATGCGGGCGCGGTATTGATCGTCCTGCGTGATAAAAAAGCCTACGATGGTGCTGCGCACGGAGAAATAGTCGTATAGGTAGCTCACCGCCACCCCGGCCAGCAGGGCCAGCAACAGCAGCACCAGCACCAGCGTGAAGACCAGACCGGCCTTGGATTTCTTCTTGGGGCGGGGGGGAACGGCCAGCGCTTCCCGCGATCTTCTTTCCAAGCCTTACACCGCCCTTTCAAACAAGGAGAAGGACATGTGGGTATCCAGCTCCTTGGCCTCGTCCGCGGCGACCTCTTTGCAGTATTCCAAGTATTGCTCGGCCCGCATATCCGCGAGTACCCGCAATTCGTTGTTCACCCGCACAAGCGCGTCCGTCAGCTCCCGCTTACGGGCCAAAAGAGCGCTAAGCCTTTCTTCCTCTTTGGCGCGCTGCTCCTGGAGGAATTCGAAGTAGCCTTGGTAGGCGGTCAATTCGCCCGCACCCACGCCCAGCCTGCAAGCCCCGTCAAAAGCGGTGCGTTCCGCGTCAAATTTTTCGCCAAGCTCAGCCAAGGCGGCCGCCGCCTTATCAATTTCTTTATCGACATTTTTCATGTCCAGCTTTAGGCGGTCGTATTCCTTTTCTTTAATGGCCTGGTATTTTTCGTTGGTGAAGACGAATTTTTTCATTTCGCTTTCCTTTGCACCGGTTTTTGTATACCGCTTTTTCGTCGCGTCATTGGCTTATCTCAGGAGCTTGTCCATCTTTTCGAGCGTGGTCTCCATGCCGTCCGATTCATCCATGGGCTGTATGAGGAACTCCTCGATGGGCTGGTGCAGCCGCACCGCAAGATCCACCGCTGGGTTAGCCCCGGGTTTATATGCGCCGATGCTGATCAGATCCTGTGTATCCCGGTAGGTCGCCATATTGTTGCGGATTTTATCCGCCATCTCCACATGCGTTTGCGAGCAGATCTCCCGCATCAAGCGGCTGATGCTTTGCAGCACGTCGATGGGCGGGTAATGGTTGTTGTTGGCCAGCTTGCGGGTGAGCACCATATGGCCGTCAATGATGCCGCGCACCGTATCGGAGATCGGCTCGTTCATATCGTCGCCCTCCACCAGCACCGTATAGATGGCGGTGATGGAGCCTTTGTCGCTGGTGCCGCTGCGCTCCAGGAGCCTTGGCAGCATGGCGTAAACAGAGGGCGTGAAGCCGCGGGATACGGGCGGCTCGCCGATGGCCATGCCGATCTCCCGCTGGGCCATGGCAAAACGCGTGAGGCTATCCATCATCAAAAGCACCTTTTTGCCTTTATCGCGGAAATATTCAGCGATGGAAGTAGCCACCATGGCGGATTTGAGCCGCAGGAGCGCCGGCTGGTCGGAAGTGGCCACCACCAGCACGGATTTCTGCAGGCCCTCCCGCAAATCCTTTTCGATGAAATCCTTAACCTCGCGGCCGCGCTCGCCCACTAGCGCGATCACGTTGATATCCGCCTTGGCGTTGCGGGCGATCATGCCCAACAGGGTGCTCTTGCCCACGCCCGAGCCCGCGAAGATGCCCATGCGCTGCCCCACGCCGATGGTCAGCAGGCCGTCGATGGCGCGCACGCCCATGGGTAGCACGTCGTGGATGCGTGTGCGCAGCAGGGGGCCGGGCGGGTCGTTATCCAGCGGGTAGTATTCCTCCGGCATCAGCTCCGGCCCGTCGTCGATGGGCGTGCCCAGCGGGCCGAGAATGCGGCCCTGCATGGCCTCGCAAGCGCCCACTTGCAAGCTCAGGCCGGTGGAAACGATGCGGTCGCCCGGGCTCAGGCCCGTAACCGGGCCCAAGGGCATCAGCAGCACCTTGCTCTCCTTGAAGCCCTCCACCTCAGCCAGCACATGGCCCCTGCCGCGGCCCTGGTAGATCTTACACAGGTCGCCAATGCTGGCCGCCGGGCCGTTGGCCTCCACCGTCATGCCCACGATGCGGGCGATGGAGCCGCTGTGCTCCATGCTGTCCGTTTCGTCGATGCGGCGGTTCAGCCCCTCGAAATATGCCGCTATGCGGCTGTGATCCCTATCCGTCATAGGCTACTGCGCCTCGAGCTGCTGGTTGCGAACCGCATAGCGGATGCGGGCCAGCTGGGTGACCGCGCCGCCCCGGGTGGAGCCCATCTCGCCGGTGACCAGGCAGTCCGTTTCCGGCATATTGGGGTCGCGCCTAAGCGCCACGCCGCGCTTGGCCATCTCTTCTATAAAGGGGCCGCCCTGGGCCGTGATCGCGTCATAGCGGCCCGGCGCAAGGTGCAGCGTGAGCTGCTCGCCGGCCGGGGCTTGCTCCAAAACGTTGCGCGCAATGGCCAAAAAGGCCGTGTCGTTATGATCCAGCTCATGCTTGAGGATGCTTTCGGCCATATGCAGGGCCGTATCTAAAAGATAGGGCTCCAGCGCGGCGTATAGCTCCAGCTTAGCCGTTTGCAGCGCCTCGGCCGCGCCGAGCGCGCCTTGGCGCAGGCTATGGCGCTCCACCTCCAGCTCTTTGCGGGCCTTGGCCGCCTCCTGCTCCCGCGCCTCCTGGGCCAGGGCCCGGGCCTCCTGCCGGCCCTGCTCCACGATGCGCCGGGCTTCCTCCGCCGCCTCGCGGCGCATGGCCTCGCATTGGGCCTCGGCCTGGGCCAACAGGTCTTGCGGGCCGGGCTCCCTGAGCGATGCGGCCTCCCGGGCTTGCGCTGTAGGGTCCTGGGCCGCGGGGGCCTGCCCAGCCGGCTCCTCCGGCTCCGCGCCCGCCATCTCCGCAGAGACCGTGGCCCCGGCGATCATCTCCATCATTTCCTCGAAGGTGGGCAGCAGCACCTTAGCCGCGTCAGACAATGATTTCATCCTCTCGGCCTCCACGCGCCACGTCGATCACGCCGGCATCTTCAAGCCGCCGCACCACGTTGACGATCTTCTGCTGGGCCGCCTCCACATCCCGCACGCGCACGGGGCCCATGAACTTCATGTTCTCGTCGATGGTCTCCTGCAAGCGCTTGGAGATATTCTTGAAGATCTTGGCGTTGATCTGCTCCGAAGCGTTCTTGAGGGCAATGGTGAGCACATCGTTGTCCACCTCTTTGAGCACCTTCTGCAGGGAAAGATCCGTAAGCTTGATGAGATCCTCGAAAACGAAGAGCCTGTTGTGGATCTCCTCGGCCAGATCCGGATCCTCCTGCTCGATGGAGCTGAGGATGAACGTTTCGGTGCCCCGATCGACGGAGTTGAGGATATCTACGATGGTATCGAGGCCGCCTACGGCTACGTTTGCCGTATAGCCAACATTGCCGAATTTGCGCTCCAGCACGCGCTCAGCCTCGCGGATATAATCCGGCGAAACGATGCCCATGCGGGCGATGCGCTTGATGACCTGGGCCTGCATATCCCTGGGCAGGGAGCCCAGGATCAGGGCCGCGCGGGACGTATCGAGGTAGGAGAGCACCAAGGCGATGGTCTGCGGGTGCTCGTTTTGGATGAAGTTGAAGACCTGGGCGCTATCCGCCCGGCGCACAAAGTCGAACGGCCGCACCTGCAGGGAGGCGGTGAGGCGGCTGAGCAGCGCGTCCGCCTGCTCGGAGCCCACGGCGGCCACCAGTACATCCCGCGCGTATTCGATGCCGCCCTCGGTCACATATTTTTGCGCCAGAGTAATATCGTGGAATTCCTCCAGCACCCGGTCGCTCAATTCGCTGTCGATCCGATCCAAATTGGTAATGGCCAGCGTCAGCTGCTCGATCTCTTCCTGTGAAAGGCATTTATATACCTTGGAGGAATATTCCCGCCCCAGCAGCACCATCAGGATGGCCGCTTTCTGCCTGGGCAACAGGTCGCTCGTATATGCCATGGCTCTTTCAACGCCTCCTTCTCATGCTTTAGCGGTAATCATCCGTAAGCCAATTGCGCAGCAGCTGGGCCACCACATCCGGCTTCTCATCGGCCAGTTCCTGAATATCCCGAAGCCGCAGCGCGGAGATGGAATCCTCCGGCTCGGCCAGGCGTTCGCGGATGACCTCCGCATCGTCAATCGCCTGCTCGGCCTGGGCCAGGCGGTTCTCCTCCTCGATCCTCGCCAGCTCCGCCTCATAGGCCAGCCGCCGCTTGCGCGATTGCGCGGACATCACGATCAGCACGATCAGCAAAACCAGGGCCGCCAGCCCCGCCGCCAGCAGGAAGGCCTGCCGCTGCGCCCGCCCCTCTTCATCCGCCGCCGCCGCTTGCGCAGCCTCCTGCTCCTGTAGCATCAGCTGATAATCCTCGTTGACCTTGAAGGAGGTGCGCAGGATGGAGATATACTTCACATCCACACCCAGGCCGTTGGCTACCAGGGAACGGATATTTTCCAATTCTTCATCCAGCCCGTCATCCGCGTCGATCATGATGGAAACGCTCAGGCCCGTAACCTTGCCCTGCGCCTCCTCAATCTGCTCGCGCACCTCGTTGACCTCCGCGTTGAGCTGCTGGGAATAGTTATAGACCGGGGCCGTATCGCCCTCTAAATTTTCGGGGTAGAAGGGGGCCGCGCCGTTGGCGTCGAAGCCGGCCACGCCCTCGGCCATCTCCGCTACGCCCGCCCGCTCCGCGGCCTGCTGCAAGCTAACGATGATGCCCATATTGTCCGCATCCCCGGGCGGCGCATAGGTGACGGTTTGCATGCTCTTTTTGTCAAAATCCAAATCTACGCTGGCGGAGACTACCACGTTCCCCGTTCCGAACACAGGGTTGAGGAAGTTATAAACCTGATCCTGAATGAGCTGCTGGTGCTGCTGCTTGAGGGCGATTTGATCCGCGGCGCGCATCCCGCCGCCGCCCGCCGCATCCAGCGGCTCGTACACGTGCATATTCGTATCGGTTATGCTAATGTTGGCGCTCTCCAGGCCCGGGATGGCCGTAAGGATGATGGCGCGTACGGCCTCCGCCTCCGCGTCCGTCAGGGTTTCGCCCCGGGATAGTGTAAGCACCACGCTGGCCTGGGCCACCTGCTCGTTATCGGAAAGGGCGAATTGGCTGGTTTGCGCCAAGGTCACCATCACCCCGGCATCCTCCACCTTTTCCATCTGCTTGATGAGGTAGGCCAGGCGCTGCTCCATGGCATAGCGCTCGTAGACCCGCTTATCCTGATCCGTTACGCCCATGCCGGAGGCGTTGTCGATATAAAAATTGTAAAGATCCTGGCCGGAGGCGGGGAAGCCCTCGCCCTGCAATTGCAGCATCACCTGGGAACGCGTGCCCTTGGGCACCCGGATGGTGACGCTGCTTACGCCTTCGACCGTGTAATTTATGCCCAGATCTGTTAAGATGGCCGTAGCCTCCGAGGCCTCCTGGGGCGTAAGGCCCATTTGCAGCACTTCGTATTCGATCCGCCCGGCTGTAACCACCAAGTATACGATAACGACCAGCAGCACGG
>CAZAZI010000085.1:0-6922 GCA_964489575.1 uncultured Oscillospiraceae bacterium
CCATATTCTGTGTAAAGTCCAAACAATGGAGCAGAAGGGGCAAAATATTGATTGGCGGCAGCGGTTCCATCCGCGCCGCCTTTTCTTAAACATAACGCCGGCGGGGACGGATGTCAAGGGCAGCGCAGCCGCTCGCATACCCTTGACGTCCGGCGCTGACGGTGTTACTCAGGCATCCGGTCGGCAAAGAACACCGCCATCTGGGCGTGGATCACGCTCCAGTCCTGCCGTCTGCCAGTCCACTTTTTCGTAATATCAATCATCGCCAGATACAGCATTTTGAACAGGCTATCATCGGTAGGGAACACTGATTTGGACTTTGTTACCTTGCGCAGCTGACGGTTAAAACCCTCGATGGCGTTGGTCGTATAGATCAGCCTCCTAACCTCCTGGGGGTACTTAAAGTAGGTACTCAGGTTAGGCCAGTTATCCCGCCAGGACTGGGATATCTTTGGATATTTCTTGTCCCAGCGGCCGGAGAATGTCTCCAGAGCGTCCAGAGCGGACGGCTCATCCACGGCAGCATAAACGGTTTTCAAGTCGGCCATGAGCGTTTTCAAATCCTTGTAGGAGACATATTTGCTGGAATTACGCAGCTGGTGAATGATACAGTTCTGTATCTCTGTGCGTGGATACACCGCTTGTATTTCATGTCCTCCCCGCGCGTATTAATCACGTCTTGCTCATTGAGCCAGTCGCGGACTTCGGTCATGGTTGCACTTTCATCATATTTCTTGAACGCCGCCAATACAAAAGTGGCTGTTAGCGGGTCAATTCGAAAACGCCGCTCTCTATCTATTACATATCTGATAGGAAGTGTGCCGCCGTTGTATTTGCATTTTAAAGAATTGTCGGTCACGCCGCGAATGACCTTTTCGGAAAGATCGGCAGAGTAATATTCCGCATATCCTTTCAGCAAGGATTCCAGAATGATACCCTCTGCTCCTTCGGAAATAATTTCAGTAACAGATACGACCTTCACGCCATTTTTTCAGCAAGGATTTGTATCTGGCACTATGGCTTGTTTGTTAATCCCTGGGTATGGGCGTACAAGTCCGAGCGCGTGGCCACGCAGGCCGGGGAGGGTGGACAGGGTGGGAGCGTGCTTAATAAAAGGCCCCTACCGTTGCTGGTAGGGGCTGGGGAAGAATTAATATCTGTTTCTGCCTCGATCTCTGGGCTGATAGCAATCTTTGCAATATACAGGTCTGTCGGATGTGGGCCTAAAGGGCACTTCGGTTTCCCTGCCGCACTGCGCGCATCTAACGGGATACATTTGTCGCGGAGAGCTGCTATAGCCATCACGCCCACCATCCCGTTGGCGATCCTTCTTTGCAGCTCTGCAGTTAGGGCATCTTTGTGGTTCGTTCTGGAAGCCTTTCTCTTGGTAAAAGGCCTGTTCGCTTTCAGAGAAGATAAATTCCGCCCCGCAGTCTCTGCAAGTAAGTGTTTTGTCTGACAATTATAGAGTCCTCCACAATTTGATTTGCTATTGTAATAGCACTTTAAGTATATCACGTTTTCATCGGAAACATATTTATTTTTTCGGAAAGGAGGCCCCATGATCGAAGCAAGGCTGATAGACGCGAATGCGTGGGAAGATCTGATTCACAGGCATCAATTTAGGTAATCGACTGCATGTATATTGGCGATAGGGTTTTAACTTATATCGATGCTGCCCCCACCACCACCCCCGAATCCCCAGGCTGCAGGAAAGAGGTACATGGTCGGTGGGTTGGCAAAGCCACGCCGCAGGGATAGCGCATGTGTTGTAGTGAGTGCGGGTGCTCACACCATGGCGGCGCTGGCCGCTACTGCCCTGACTGCGCAGCGCAGATGGATGGCGGAGCATGAAATACGCCAACCAAGCCGAACGCCAGCAGATGCGCTTCTTATCCTCCACGGCGGTCTGGACGTTATAGCAGGGAAAGAGGCCTTCCTTTGTGTGCACGGTATAGGCCTCGGAATCGGTCACTAGGATCTGGTTCTCGTCGGTTTGCTTCAAGCGTTCTGCCCATGTCTTGTATTCTTAGCTATATCATTCTGTGCACAAGAGGTTTGCGTAAGAGAATTGAATGAGGCAGCTGTATCTGCGCACGCAAAAATAGGGAAGCGATTCTGCCCGGGAGCCGTTTTTTATACCAGTAAGAAGCCCGCATGAACAGGAGCTATGATACGATTGCAGTTGGCGGCGGATTGGCAGGACTGACAAGCGCGGTATATCTGAGCCGGTACGGGCGCAGCACGCTGTTGTGCGAAAAGAGCAAAAAGGCCGGTGGCCTGGTGAATACGCTTTTGCAAGCTGAACAATTATAAAAACGATCTTCTTTCCAGCCATTCCCGTAGCGACTGGATGATTCCCGCAAGAATCAGAAACAGACCAAACAAGAAAAATGTGCTCACGGCGTAAAGGGACCATGAAAACATCTTTGTGTCAAACGTGATATGCTGGAAGTATTCTATCAGCATGGAGCTTGCGCCTAACGCGGCAAGGAGGCCTCCAATGATAAACAGCTTTCCGCCCTTAACATATCGAAACAAGCTAACCGCAGCGGTTGTCAGTATGCCCAACAGCATAACCACCGGGAAGGCAAAAGAGAGAAACCAGTCTCCTTGATTATATAGGCAGACGTATAGCAGAAAAGCACTGACGGCGATAAAGCTTGTCGGCACAAAGATTACGGGATTGGGACGGCGAAACCACATCGGTAAAACGGCAATCATGTACAGTGCGGCAATTCCGCTCATCACGTAGCCAGACCAACGGATCGCCCCATAGGTACGCAGACAGAAGATCAGACACACGATGCTGATGACGGCCAATGCAATCGTAAGAAAAATCGCGGCGGGAATTCTTTCATTCTCCTTCTTTTTTGGATACACGGAAGAGTAGCCGTAATTTGTTTTTGGGATGTCGGCATTTTCAGGAATCCAGACGGGGGTGGCGCATAAGGGGCAACGCTCTGCATCATCCGTGAGCCTGACGCCGCACTTCACACAGTACATGGTCAATTACCTCGTAGTTTACTTTCAATGGTCACAGGAACGCCCAACTCCACAAGCCGGGAGAAAAAACGCTGTTCAAGCTCGGTCTCCCGAATGTTTCGGATCATGTTCACATAGGTTGCGTTGCCTAAACTGACAACGGAGCAATTGTTCGGATAGGTATATTGCACGCCGATAATGAATTCCATCCGTTCCACATAAGGCCGCATGGGCTCGGGAAGCTTGACGACCCCCAGATTCGATATGTTCAGGCAACCTTTGGTCTCCCCGACATGCGCATAAACCATACGCAGAAAAAGATTTTTAATGAACAGCGGCATAATTCTCAGAATTGCCAGCTGCTGTGGAATAACGTTGGCCGCAATTCGCGCCGCCATAATCTGCGGCATCGCTTCGGCGGATAGCTGGGCGGAGATGCTGTTGCACAGATCCTCCAATGTAAAAGCGCCCAGTTTGGGATCAACCCCGGGATTCAGCGTGAGCGCAAAGTTGCGCAGCGTTTTACTTCCATAAAGACGGCGAAGATTGATCGGAACGGTAATCTTTACGGGTTTGGGCCGTTTATGCGGTGCGTGCTTCGCCTGCATTTCTATGATGACCTGCGCCATAACGGCCACTAAAAAGACCGTAACGGTAGCCTGATAGCCGTGAGCGGCTTCCACAAGCTTGTCCGTGGGCAAAACGCCGGTAATAAGATGACGTATTCCGTCTTTTTCATATGTGCCCTTCAGGCGGTAGGAATTCGGCTCAGATCGGCTCATGGCGTGCCGGCCGCTGTAACGCAGGAAGCTGTCTTCAATTTCTTCCGGCCGGGGCTGCTGCACGATATCCAGTATATCATCCGAAGCCGGAATATCGACGCCGTATTTTAATGCAATATACCGGGCGGCCAGCGTTTTTAGATAGATTATGCCCCCCATGCCATCGGTCAGCGCGTGGAAGAACTCTACGGCAATGCGATTTCGATAATACAAAATCCGCAGGCAGCAGGTGCGGAGCTCGTTTGTGCCCATATGGGTCAGCGGATAAGCGAAATCCTGGTCCACCGTCAGCGGCCCCCTGGTCTCCTCCAGATAATACCAGAATATGCCGGTGCGCAGCCGCACGTATAGGGAGGGAAAACGGTGCTTCAGATCGTTCGCCGCTTGTTGCAGGACGGCGGGATCTATATCTTCCCGTAGCGAAACGGACTGCCGGAAAACATTACACCAGCCTGGGCGCTTGACTGCGGGGAAAATTAAAGCGGCATTGTCGAGCCGCAGCCAGAATTTGCTCATTGCGCAATCCCCCGGATAAATTTACGAATGGCATCCATATCCTGACGTCGGTCCTTCATGCCATATAGAACGTATACGTGCCACATGCCTGGGGCAATGGTGAGGGTACTTTTGCAGCCGGAAGCCAAAAGTTTTTCATGAAGGTTAACGGCGTCGTCACGCATGATCTCATCCCCACCAGCAAATAACAGGCTTTCGGGGAAATCCAGAAGGTCGCCGAACAGCGGAGATGAAAGTGGGTTCTCAGGCTCGTCCGTATAGCAGGAAGCGAAAACCCGCAGGCGGCGCAGCGACATGGAGGGATCAGTGGATTCATTTTCGGCATAGGATTTGCCTGAAAGCGTCAAATCGGTCCAGGGCGAAATAGCGACAAGACCGGCCGGAAGGGGAAGCCCAAGCTTTTTTGCCGCAAGGCAGACGGAGAAAATGAGGCCGCCGCCAGCCGATTCGCCCACTAAGACGATTTTGAGGGGATCATATCTTTCGATAAGAAACCTATAGGCGATTATAGCGTCGTCCAGGGCGGCTGGAAAGGGATATTCCGGCGCAAGACGATAGGCCGGGCATAAAACGCTTATGCCGCCCTCCGTGGCCAGGGTCGCACCAAAGCCTTTTGCATATTCCAGGCCGCCGCAGCAGTAGCCGCCCCCATGAAGATAGAGGACTGCTCCGGAACGGCCCGAAGATGGCGGCAGGGCCATGGCTGCCTGAAAGCGGTCAAACTCCAGCGGGCAAAAGCGCACATCCGGGTGCTGTATTTTTTGCAGCAGCACACCGATGAAATCTTGCGCCCGGCGTTCTGCCGCAATGGGCTCGTCTTCCGTAAAGCTTTGCAGCTTTTTAAGCTGCTTGCGGAAAAAGGAAGAAGTCCATGTCTTTGAAGAAGGTTTCTTGTAGTTCATAGCTTTTCCCATTATATTTTCTATGCGCAGGAAATGCAACCTGTTGATTTGGCTTCCATGAAGCCCTTTTGCGTTTTCACTGGCTCATGTATGGTTTGACCGCCGGAAAACGCAAAGGTTACAAACAAATAACATACGAAGCGCCTCCGCGATTAGATTCCCGGAATAAACATTGCTAGCATAATGAAAAAGATGTAATCGCCGCTTTTGCTTTCAAAAGAGACGTGCATCGCCTGCATCCAGAAGCGGATAAAGTAAGAGGAAAGCCCGTTTGCCATTATGAAACCGGCCGGCAAACGGGCCGGCTTTTCTGGCGCTAATCTAACGTTTAACGGGCAGATGCATAGAAAATGGAGAGCCTAGCATAACAAATACGTTTTCGTTTACTTCTGCCTAATGGCGTTCACAATAAGCAACAAGACGATAGCGCCGCCGGTAGCAACGAGCAGGCTCCAAAGATTGAAACCCGTAATCCCATTCCCTCCCAGCAGGTTCATGGCAAGGCCGCCGATGAACCCTCCAACGACGCCTACCAGGATATTTGATCCGGCGCCCATTTTCCTGTTATTTTTTGTGACTATACTTGCAAGCCAACCTGCGATGGCGCCAATAATAATCCAACCAATAATGTTCATACTTACCTCCTTGTTTAAGACTATTGTTTGCCTAAATTAAGAGAACATACATCATTCTTTGCTGCCGCTGGAGCAATATTTATAAGGCGATGGGATGACTTATACTTATGTCCAGGTTGTTTACTCCTACGAAAGGCACGGCGCTCTAAAGCGCCGGTGTATTGCCCGGTTGGATAAGCGCCGCCGAGTTTCACAAAATCCAATTCGACCGTATAATCCGCACAATATCCTTCCTCTAAAACCTACCAGTGCTCAACCACTCGCTTCAATACCCAAATACTGTCCGGCGGGATAGGCGGAATCGTAAGCGTAGGTGCGGGCGGTTCGTCTATATCGCCGTCCCTTTCCGTGTTTACACCGCCGGGGACGCGCGCGGTAATGGGGGGTGGGAGTCGGGGGCTTGGCGCCCTACAGTATCTTGCCGCCGCCATTGCCACCGCAAACGGCGATCGCTATGTTTGTAAGAATCCTTGCTAAAGGAAAGGCAAAGAAATATTGCATGAAACCTATGCGGATGTTACGCAGCCACAAGGTCTCCTGTCCGTGTGGGATATTTTGGAGAGGTGATACCCAATTCCCCGTTAAGGCTCTCTCCCTCTCGCAATGGGAATCAAGAATATCGGAAATAGATAGGTGCTTTTATGTTTATTACTATTATACTTTGCTGAGCAAAGGGCTTTTAGGGAGAAGAAACTGAAGCAACTCATGCTATTTCTACTATATTTGGAATTGAGGGAATGATTATGCCTTGAAAGCGATTGGTGCAATATTCATCTGATTGTACGGAAAACCATAACCATCCCCGAGCCGCTTCAGCCCAATTTTCCAGAAGAAGCAGCAACAAAAAATGCACGCCTCATCCTACCACGACAATATTCCTCCACCATATGCCTCTACGCCATTCGCGGCTCATCTGCTCGGCCTGTGTATCCCCTTCTACATGTGGAAGAATACAGGTAGATAAATCAACCGCCTGTTTATCTTTATCTTTTGCCCATGGCCATCTCCATGGTTTCTTCCAGGGCCTGCCACATGGTATAAATCGGCCAAACAGCTTCCTGATTTCTGCACTATGCGCAGGATAACGATCTGCCAAACGATA